>JBKJMC010000289.1:0-3602 GCA_046596615.1 Ilumatobacteraceae bacterium
GTTGCCAATTGCGTGCGTCGCGGCGGCGCAGGCGGTGCAGATTGTTTCGGCCGGGCCGCGCAGGCCGTAGCGCATCGAGATTGCCGCGCCAGAGGCATTCGACATCATCATCGGCACGAGAAACGGCGACACTCGGCGCTCGCCTTTTTCGACGCGAACGATTACCTGTTCTTCTAATGTGCGCAGACCGCCGATGCCGGTGCCGAATATGCAACCAACGGTCGCGGAGTCGTAGGCGAGTTCGCCGTCAGTTACGAGACCAGATTGCGCGAACGCCTCGCCCGCTGCGGCCAAGGCGAATTGCTCGCAGCGATCCGAGCGCCGGGCATCCTTTGGCGAGTCAAAGTATGGTTGCGGGTCCCAATCGGAGAACTCGACCGAGCGCACTCCGATCGATCCTGGGCCAAGCAGCCCGGTCCAAAACGCCTCTTTGCCGATGCCACAAGGCGCGACTACTCCGTAGCCGGTAATGGCGACGCGATGCCCTAAACCTTGCACGGTGACCGAGCGTCGTTACTTAACTTTTGATGTAACGAGCGCGAAGGCCTTGCCGACGGTATCGACCCCTTCAAGTTCGGATTCGGGCACCTCGATGCCAAACTCTTCCTCGAGCGCCATCACGAACTCGACTAGGTCGAGGCTGTCGGCGTCGAGTGCCTCAAAACTGACGTCTGGCGTGACCTGACTTGCCTCGACCGAGAGAACCTCGACCGCACACTTGGTAAACCGCGCAAACAATTGCTCATCCATCTTGACTCCCTAATAGTGATCCCGAATAGTGGAACTGGTTGTGCCTAGTTTAGTGCCCCATGCCGAGACCGCCATCAACTGGGATAATTGACCCCGTGATGTAGGCCCCCGCGTCGGACGCGAGGAATGTGACAACGCCAGCGATTTCGTCGACCGTTGCAGTGCGCCCGAGAGGCACGGCGGATGTGAGTTCGGCCAATCGTTTCTCCGAGAGCGCGGCGATCATGTCGGTATTTACAGGCCCTGGGGCGACAACATTCACCGTGATACTGCGCGAACCCAACTCTCTCGCCAGCGATCGAGCCAATCCGACCAGCCCCGCCTTGGATGCGGCGTAATTGGCCTGGCCGGCCGATCCCAATAGCGCGACCACGCTCGACAATAAAATAATTCGGCCGGATCTGGCCCGCAGCATGCCCTGAGTGGCACGCTTGCAAACTCGAAACGCGGCGGTGAGGTTGGCGTCGACCACCGCGGCGAAATCGTCCTCCGACATTCGCAAAAGCAATGTGTCGCGGGTGATTCCCGCGTTAGAAACAAGCACCTGGACAGCGCCGAAATGTTTCTCGATTGCTGTGAATGCTTCGTCGACTTGCTGGCTCGAGGTGACGTCACACTTTACTGCGAAGAATTCTGGTGGCGGTGGTGTCGAGTTGTAAGTGATTGCGACTCGATCGCCCAACGCCTGAAAGTGGCGAGCACAGGCCAGGCCGATACCGCGGGCGCCGCCAGTCACGAGCACAACCCGTCCGCCGTCGGTTTTAGTTTCTTGGGCCGTTGTTGTCATTAGTTGCTCCATCTAATAATCGCACTCGCGGCCGTCATGCCAGCCCCAAAACCGACGAGCAACAGGAGGTCACCTTTACCGATTCGACCGTTATCGGCGGCATCGAACAGCGCCAGCGGTATAGATGCCGATGATGTGTTACCCGTCTCGTGCAAAACCACGGCGGTGCGACTAATCGGCACGCCGAGACGCTCGCAGGCGGCGCTGATTATTCTGATGTTGGCCTGATGGGGTACCACGAGCGAAATTTCATCGGCTGACACGCCGGCAATTGCCATTGACTTCTGCGCGGAATCAACCATCACGCGAACGGCACGGCGAAAAACCTCCTTGCCGTTCATCTGCAGGTACTGGCCGATCTCGGCGTATAGCAGTTCCTCGGCCGAGCCATCCGAGTCGATGTCCCAAGCCAGCATCTGGCCCGCGCCGTCAACAGCCTGCAAAATGGCCGCACCGGATCCGTCGGCGAACAGCGGGGCAGTGTTGCGGTCGGTTTGATCTGTGATTCGCGAAAGCGTGTCCGTGCCGATCACCAAGACATTTTTGGCGCCCATTGCGATCAGCCCGTGGGCGGTAACCAACCCGTAAACAAAGCCAGAACAGGCGGCATTGATGTCGTAGGCGCCGCAGCGCAGGCCGAGCAGATGTTGAACGGTCGAGGCGGTCGCGGGGACCGCGCGGTCTGGCGTCGTGGTTGCCAGTATCAGGGCGTCGATGTCCTTTAATTCGAGCCCGGACATTGCGATTGCCTTTGTCGCCGATTCGACCGAGAGGCTCGCCGTCGAGCCCCCGATGTGTCGACTCGCGATGCCGGTGCGCTCGCGAATCCATTCATCACTGGTGTCTAGGGTTAGCGAGAGTTCGTCGTTGGTCACGACTCGCTCGGGTAGCGCGGTACCCCAACCGATTATCTCGGCACCGCGTGTTGTGGCGGGAATCTTGGGCATCAGTGCGTCCGCAGCCAGGCGATTGGTTGGTGCGATGTTACGCGCTCGCCCTCGAGGGCGATGTAACTCTGCATCACTCCCGAAAATGGCGAACGCACTTCGCTGTCGCCGACTCGGCCGATCACGTCTCCTACCTTGATGTGCTTTCCGCTCGAGAAGTCTCCGCCCGGGACGAAAACCCCAGCGGCGGGGCTGACCACGAGGCGCTCCACCGCGAAGAGGTGTTCGCCCTCGTGTGATTGAGGAACAATTGAGGCCGTGGGAATCACTGTGCCGACCCATTCGATCAACTTGTCGAGATCGTCGGGCGTGGCGACGCTTATTGTGCGAGCGCCATCGATCGTGCGTTTGGCCATGCCGGTGAGCACGCCACCCGGGCCGAGTTCGATGAAACCGACGACGCCAGACTGCGACATCGTTAGCAAGCAGTGCTTCCAGCGCACAGGACTCGAAAGTTGAGCCGACAATAATGACGACCACTCGGCGCCGTTGTCGTGAGGCAGAGCGTCGACATTGGAAACGATTGGCACTTCTGTGTCGCGGGGTTTGGCGATAGCGATCGCATCGCGCAGGCGATCGCGCGCGAAGGTCATGAAGGGTGTGTGAAAGGCACCGGAGACCGGCAATGACATCACCCTCTTGGCGCCAAGCTGCTTGGCGTGCTCGGTTGCGGCGGCTACGCCGGCAGGGGAGCCCGCAATTACGACTTGCCCGGGGGCGTTAAAATTGGCAACCCAGACATCGCTGTCGGCGCGCCGACAGGCGATCTCCACGTCCTCGTCATCGAGACCTAGAACGGCCGACATCACACCGGGAAACTGCAAGCCAGCATCGTGCATGGCGGCGGCTCGTTCGGTCACCAAGCGAATGCCGTCGTCGAACCCGAGCGCGCCAGTCGCACTCAATGCGGTGTACTCGCCGAGGCTGTGACCGGCGCAGAAACTGGGCTCGATGCCGAGTCGCTCAACTGCGTCGAGCACCATCAGCGAGTGCACGAATGTGGTTAGCTGCGCGTTACGAGTGTCCTTTAGTTCTTCGTCGGTCGCATCTAGAAGCAATGCTCCAACATCGCGACCGCAGATCTCGGACGCCTCGGACACCAACTCCCAGCTCTCGTG
>JBKJMC010000176.1:0-3922 GCA_046596615.1 Ilumatobacteraceae bacterium
GCCGAGGCCAGCAGCAACCTCGCGCGTTACGACGGTGTGCGCTACGGCAACCGAGTAGACGCCGCCGACATCAACGCAATGTACGGTGCTACGCGCTCGGCTGGTTTCGGCGACGAAGTTAAGCGGCGCATCATGCTTGGCACTTACGCATTGTCTGCCGGCTATTACGACGCCTACTACGGCAAGGCTCTCAAGGTTCGCCGCCTCATCGCCGACGATTTCGCCAGGGCGTATGCGTCGTGCGACGTGATCTTGATGCCGACCTCGCCGACCGTCGCGTTCCCGTTCGGCGCAAAATCAAACGATCCGCTGACGATGTACTTGTGCGACGTGTTCACCATTCCGACGAACCTCGCGGGACACGCCGCAATGAGCGTGCCGTTTGGTACCGGCGCCCATTCGCTGCCGGTCGGCGTGCAAATTCTTGCGCCAAGCCTCGGCGAAGTGCCGATGTTTCGCGTCGCCGCAGAACTCGAGCGCGCCTCATGAGTAACGCATCTTCCGCGCCAAGTCATGCCTCCGAATTGCCAAACGGCTGGCAGATGGTTATCGGTCTCGAGGTGCATGTCGAGCTAGATACGAAGACAAAATTGTTTTCGGCGAGCCCCAACCGTTTCGGCGACGAACCCAACACCAATATCGACCCGGTAACGCTCGGCCTGCCCGGCGCGTTGCCTGTGCTCAACAAGCATGCCGTCGAACTGGCTATGCGACTTGGCCTGGCGCTCAACTGCACGGTGCAGGCCTCAACATTTCACCGCAAAAATTATTTCTACCCTGATCTCTCGAAGGCTTATCAAATTACGCAGTACGACCAGCCGCTAAATGTTGACGGCTTCCTGATGCTGCCGGGCGAGGTGCGCATCGGCGTAGAACGAGCGCACCTCGAGGAAGACACTGGCAAGTCGACCCACTTTGGCGGCACCAGCGGTCGCATTCACGGCAGCGATTATTCGCTCGTCGACTTCAACCGCGCGGGCGTACCTCTCGTCGAAATCGTCTCGCGACCAGACATCCGCACTTCCGATCAGGCCCGCCAATATGTTTCCGAGTTGCGCTCGATTTTGCTGTGCGTCGGCGCCAGCGACGCCAAAATGGAGGAGGGATCGATGCGTGTCGACGTCAACGTCTCGGTGCACAAGCCGGGCCAACCGTTCGGCACCCGCTGCGAAATCAAAAACGTCAACTCGATTCGCTCGGTCGGCAAGGCAATCGAATACGAAGCCCGCCGCCAAGTCGATGTGCTCGAAGGCGGTGGAACTATCCGCCAAGAGACGCGCCACTGGGACGATGCCGAGGGCCGCACGCACACCCTGCGCACCAAGGAGGATGCCGACGACTACAGATATTTCCTAGAGCCAGACCTGGTCGTGCTCGACCCGAGCCAAGAATGGATCGATACCGTGCGCGCCGCGCTGCCGATGTTGCCCGCCGCTCGCCGCGCTCGACTGGCAACGGCTACGGGCGTTGATAGGGAAGGCGAAGCCATCTACGTGATCGTCGAACGCGGTCAGGACGAATACGTTCTCTCCGTCGAGCAAAGCGGCGGCGACATTTCCCGCGCGTTGATCTATGTGCAACAGGCATTCGCCGACGAGGGCGCCGCGCCAAGAGTGCCGGCAAGTGATTTGGCGCAACTCACAGAACTTGAGCGCGACGCAAAAATCACGGCGACGCAGGCCAAAACAATTCTCGCCGAGATCGTCGCTAACGGCGGGGGTGACGCATCCGCAATTGCCGCGGCGAATGGTTTCGAAGCCCTGGACACCACGGCCCTCGAAGCCATCGTTGATACCGTGATCGGCCAGCAGCAAGACGCCTGGAACAAATTCTGCGGTGGCGAAGACAAGGCCGTCGGCGCGCTGGTCGGGGCAATCATGAAGGCCTCGCAGGGCAAGGCCGACGGCAAGGCCGCGACCGCGCTATTGCAGGCCCGCAAGGCCGCCAGATAAGCCCCACGCCAGGATTTGACAAGGCTGTTAGGAATGCCTAACATCTACTCATGGGCTCCAGTTTCTTAATCACACTCCGCGAGGGCATCGAAGCATCACTAATTCTGGCAATTTTGCTGACTTACCTCAGCAAGACCGGCAGAAAAGACGAATCACGCACGGTCTGGTTCGGTGCTCTAGCGGCCGTCATCAGTTGCGTCGTCGTCGGCACATTGATCAACATCCTTGTCAACGGGTTGCACGGCAAGGTCGAGCAAGCGGTTGAAGGCTCCATTGCCTTGGTCGCCGTGATCGTATTAACGAAGATGATCTTCTGGATGCGTGCCAACGCCAAGGAGTTGAGCGCCGATTTACGCGGCAAAGTCGATGGTGCATCGCGCACCGCGCTGTTCGTCATCGCGTTCGTAGCCGTCTTGCGCGAGGGACTCGAGACGGTGCTCTTTCTTTTGAGCGCAGAAACATCCACGGCCAAGGGCTCGACAGTGGTAATCGGCGGGCTGCTGGGCCTGGTCGTCGCCGCGATCCTCGGCGTGCTGGTGTTCGCTGGCGGTCTTCGTATCAACATGAAGATGTTCTTCAACATCACCGCCGTGTTGTTGTTGCTGTTTGCGGCTGGTTTGGCGGGCAAGGCCGTACACGAATTTCGCGAGCTTCTCGGATTCGAAACTGGTTGGCTCATTGAATCGGCGTGGAATGTCGAGTCGGGAATGTGGGCTTCTGGCACGTTCTACGATTTTGTCAAGGGATTATTCGGTTGGGCGGCATCGCCCGAGCGGGTTCGAGTGATTGTGTACTTCGCCTACTTCATTCCGGTCCTCGCGCTCTATCGGCGCAAGCCGGACGAGCCAGCGGTAGAGGTTGCACAAGTAGCCTAAGTAGGCATGCCTCGGTCATCTGAAACACCCGTCGATATCAAGCCGCGCAGCCGCGACGTAACCGACGGAAACCAGCGTTCCGGTTCGCGGGCGATGTTGCGAGCCGTGGGTCTCACAGACAGCGACTGGCAAAAGCCGCAGATTGGCATCGCCAACGCGTGGAACGAAGTGACGCCATGCAACGTCTCGCTGCGGCGTCTCGCCGCTAGCGCCAAGATCGGCGTGCGCGCCGCGGGCGGCGTGCCGCTCGAATTCGGCACCATCACCGTGAGCGACGGCATCGCAATGGGGCACGAGGGCATGCGCGCATCTCTGCCGAGCCGCGAAATTATCTGCGACAGCGTAGAAACGGTGGTGCATGCCGAGCGCTTCGACGGTTTTATCGGGCTGGCCGGCTGCGACAAGAGCATCCCCGCGATGTTGATGGCCGCCGCGCGCCTCAACTTGCCGAGCGTTTTTGTTTACAACGGTTCGACTTTGCCGGGCGTTCATAACGGCGAAAACATCGACATCACCACGGTATTTGAGGCCGTAGGCGCGTGCGCCGCGGGCACGATGTCGCAGGGCGAACTCGAGGACATCGAACGCTCGGCGTGCCCTGGCGAGGGTGCGTGTGGCGGCATGTTCACCGCCAACACGATGTCGTCAATCGCCGAAGCGCTGGGCATGAGTTTGCCAGGCAGCGCATCGCCAGTGGCAATAGACCCGCGCCGCGAAGTCGATGCGCAACTCGCTGGCGAAGCCGTCATGAACCTCGCGCGCCTCGGCATCTACCCGCGCGACATCATGACGAAGAAGGCCTTCGAGAATGCCATCGCCGTAACAAATGCGCTCGGCGGCAGTACTAACGCGGTGTTGCACCTGTTGGCGATCGCCTACGAGGCCGGAGTTGCGCTCGACTTGCAAGACTTCAACCGCATCGCCGCGAAGGTTCCGCACATCGCCGATACCAAGCCCGGCGGCAAGTACCACATGTCGGATATCGATCGAATCGGCGGCGTGCCGGTGGTAATGAAGCACCTGCTCGACGCCGGTCTGTTGCACGGCGACGTGCTCACGTGCACCGGCAAGACGATGGCCGAGAATCTGGCGCTA
>JBKJMC010000140.1:0-3950 GCA_046596615.1 Ilumatobacteraceae bacterium
GGCAGGCGCCTGAGCGCAGCACGCGCGTATCTACATCCCGTGCAGCGGCGCAAGAACTTGACGGTGCAATGTCGGGCTTTGGCGACAAGATTAATAACCGACGGAATGACGGTGACTGGGGTCGAGTACCTCTTGCCGTTTGGCCGCAAGCGGGCAGTCACTGCGAAGGAAGTTATTTTGTGCGGCGGAGCGTTTAATTCTCCGCAATTGTTACAGGTTT
Source organism: Ilumatobacteraceae bacterium (assembly GCA_046596615.1). Lineage (GTDB taxonomy): Bacteria > Actinomycetota > Acidimicrobiia > Acidimicrobiales > Ilumatobacteraceae > UBA3006. The sequence goes on from JBKJMC010000140.1 coordinate 221, forward strand.
CGGGCATCGGCAACAGGGATCATCTCGCAGCGGTCGGTGTCAAGTCAGTTCATCACGTTCCCGGTGTCGGCGAGAATTTGCAAGATCACCTCGAGGTCTATGTGCAACATGCTTGTACTCAGCCAGTGTCACTTAATCCCCTCATGAAAATGGCGTGGCGACCGTGGATTGGCTTGCAGTGGCTCTTTCGCAAGGGTCCGGGAACTTCAAACCACTTCGAGGCCGGCGGATTCTCCCGGAGCAATGATGATGTCAAATATCCAAACCTGATGTTTCACTTCTTGCCGATCGCGGTTCGCTACGACGGCACAGCGCCGGCTGGTGGGCACGGCTATCAGGTGCACATCGGCCCGATGTACTCAAACTCGCGCGGAACAGTGCGAATTTCGTCCGGTGACGTGCACGACAAGCCGCTGCTGAAATTCAATTATCTCTCGACTAGCGAAGACAAGCGAGAGTGGGTCGAGGCCATCAGCGTCGCCCGCAAGATTCTGAGCCAACCGGCCTTCTCCCCATTCAGTGGCGGCGAGATCTCGCCGGGGCCGCAAGTGGCAACAGATGATCAGGTGCTCGACTGGGTGCGAAATGACGGAGAAACCGCATATCACCCATCGTGCACGTGTCGCATGGGCATAGACGAGATGTCGGTTGTTGATCCACTGACGATGCGGGTGCACGGCATGGCCGGGCTGCGGGTGGTCGACGCTTCGGTAATGCCCTACGTCACGAACGGCAATATTTACGCGCCGGTGATGATGTTGGCGGAGAAGGCGGCCGACCTAATCTTGGGCAAGCAACCGCTGGTGCCAGAGTCACTCGAGTTTTTCCGACACTCCCAAATTTGACCAAGAGCGATTTTGGCTAAGAGCGATTTTGGCTAAGAGCGATTTTGACTAAGAGTAGGCCGGCGGGGGATCCTTGCTGGTACGCTATTCCCGCCGTGATATATCTGTGCGGGCCAGTTATTTGTATTAAAAGACAGTTCCAGGAGAGCGCCAATGAGTGATACTGACTTCGACGAGATCGATCTTGCTGGGCTGTCTGACGACGAGCTAACTAAGCAAATGTACGACGATCTTTACGATGGTCTTGGCGAAGAGATCGTCGAGGGCGTCACGATATTGCTCGATCGTAAATGGACGCCGGACAAAGTGTTGCAAATTGCGCTTGTTGAGGGCATGCGTATCGTCGGAGTCGACTTTCGCGACGGCATTCTGTTCGTGCCAGAGGTGCTTCTCGCAGCGAACGCAATGAAGGCAGGTATGAACATCTTGCGCCCGCTGCTCGCCGAGACAGGCGCAGAGTCGGTTGGCAAAGTTGTCGTCGGCACCGTAAAGGGCGACATTCACGACATCGGAAAGAATCTCGTAGCGATGATGCTCGAGGGCGCTGGTTTTGAAGTCATCGACCTTGGTATAAATACCGACGCCGACAAGTTTCTTGCTGCTCTAGAAGAGCATCAGCCCGACATCCTCGGAATGTCGGCATTGCTGACAACGACCATGCCGTACATGAAGGTTGTCGTTGACACGCTCAAGGCCAAGGGCCTGCGTGAGAAATACATCGTGCTCGTCGGTGGCGCGCCACTCAACGAAGAATTCGCAGTCGCCGTGGGCGCGGATGCATATTGCCGCGATGCCGCTGTTGCGGCCGAAACCGCTAAGAAGATGGTGAGCGCTCGACGCCTGCGCAAATCCGAGCCTCCTGGCCCATCGGTCGCCTGACCGCAAGGCTGGTGAACTAAATGTCGGACGACAACCGTCCGCTCGTCATTGCATGTGGCGCACTCGTTTCGGAGTTGCGCGAAGTGCTGGCCCTTAACGGACTCTCCGAGCACGTCGAGGTTCGGTATCTACCGGCCAACTTGCACAATCGCCCCGAGGGAATAGTGCCGGCGCTCAAGGAGCATCTTGACGGTCGCGGTTCTCGGCCAACCCTCGTCGGATACGCAGACTGCGGAACTGGCGGTCAACTTGACGCACTTCTTGCTTCGTACCCTGACGTGCAGCGCCTGCCGGGCGCTCACTGCTACGAGTTCTTTGCTGGTTCGCAACTTTTCGCACAACTGCACGACGCGCAACCGGGCACTTTCTACCTCACCGATTTTCTGGCGAAACACTTTCGCGCGCTCGTGTGGGAGGGACTGGGCCTTGACCGTCATCCCGAACTTCGCGACACATACTTCGGTAACTACACGCGCGTCCTGCTGCTATCGCAATCGCAAGATCCTGGTGTCGTGGTTGCGGCGCAGAATGGTGCCAAGCAGTTGGGATTGAAGTTCGAGCACATCCACGTCGGCGTCGGTGGTCTCGGCGGATCGATACCAATTTCATTTTCGCAACCCTCTGTGGTATCGAAAGCAAAGGAATAGTTATGGCTCGTGGCGGCAATGCGGTGGTTGTAATCATGTGGCGCGATATTCCGGCGCAAGTTAACGCGCAGTCGGGTCGCGATCGCCATCAGGTGATGCTCTCGGCGAAGTTTCAGCGCGCGGTCGATCGGGCCAAGCGCAAGGCGGGTATCTACACGGCGGAAGAGGACGTCGCCCAGTGGCGCCGAATCTCGCTGCCCCTGACCGGCACGCTCGAAGAGTCGGCTCGGCGCGAGGCTGAACGCATCGAGGACGAGTTTTCGCGCGAGCGTCTCGGCGTGCTGGCATTCGCGGGCGGATACGAAAAAGATGTGCAAGACCTCTCGGTGGCCTCAAAAGAGCTAGCCGCTCTCGAAGAACTGGCCGAAGACGAATAATCGATCCAATAAGAAACGGAAAATACAATGACTGACACAATTCTTAGTTCTGCGACGCGCGAGGTTGTGATCGGTTTCGATCGTCCATTCGTGATGATCGGTGAGCGAATTAACCCGACGGGTCGCAAGTTGCTAGCAGAAGAGATGAAGAACGGCGACTTCAGCCGCGTCGAGGCGGATGCGCTGGCGCAGGTCTTGGCCGGCGCACACATGCTCGACGTCAACGCGGGCATCCCGCTCGCCGACGAGCCAGCGTTACTTGCCCGCGCGGTGCAACTCGTGCAGTCCGTTACCAATGTGCCGCTTTCGATTGATTCGTCGATCATTGCCGCGCTCGAGGCGGGGCTTGCCGTGTACAAGGGCAAACCTCTCGTTAACTCTGTAACCGGCGAAGACGAATCGCTCGATCGCGTTCTTCCGCTAATTGCCAAGTACGGCGCGGCGGTAGTGGCGATCTCGAACGACGAAACGGGCATCAGCATGGATCCCGATGTGCGGTTTGCGGTAGCCAAGAAGATTGTCAATCGTGCCGCCGACTACGGCATTCCGTCTTGCGATGTCGTCGTCGACCCACTAGTCATGCCGATCGGGGCACTCGGCCAGGCCGGCCAGCAGGCATTCACCCTGATCCGCCGGCTTCGTTCAGAGTTGAAAGTCAACACGACTTGCGGCGCGTCCAATGTCAGTTTCGGTTTGCCGAACAGGCAAGTTGTTACGGGTACATTTTTAGCTATGGCAATCGGTGCTGGCATGACCTCGGCGATCATGAGCCCGCTGCACCCAGAGGTCAAGGCCGCGGTGATGGCCGCCGACGTACTGTCAGGCAACGACCGCGACTGCGCGCTGTGGATTAAGGCCAATCGTGACCCAAATGCTCCGACAGGTGGCCGCGGCGACCGCGATCCAAGCCGCCGGCGCCGCGCCCAGGCGTAAAGAGTCAAACGAGAACTAATGCCTCGCATCGTCTTCACGCCATCCGGTC
>JBKJMC010000177.1:0-8780 GCA_046596615.1 Ilumatobacteraceae bacterium
TCACCGGCGAAGACAATGCCTTCCACAGCCCCGACGACCCCTACAACTTGTCGCCTACCGCCAAGTATTTCATGGCCGGCCTGTTGCGCCATTCCGCCGAGATCACGGCGGTCACCAACCAAACCGTCAACAGTTACAAGCGTCTCGTGCCCGGCTTCGAAGCCCCCGTGCACATCTCTTGGGCGCGCAATAATCGCAGCGGCTTGGTGCGGGTGCCAATTCCTAAGCGCCAGAACGAATCCGCCACCCGCCTCGAATACCGCTCGCCTGATCCGGCGTGCAACCCGTACCTGGCATTCTCTGTGATTCTCGCGGCGGGTATGCGCGGCATTGAAGAACGGTACGAACTACCGACCGAGGCCGACGCCAACTTGTTTGAGATGGAAGACGAAATGTTGGCCAAGCTCGGCATTGCCCAACTTCCACAGTCGCTGTCGGAGGCCCTAACCGTGATGGAGGGTTCATCGCTCGTTGCCGAGGCCCTTGGCGACCACATCTTTGAATGGTTTTTGCGCAATAAGCGCGACGAGTGGCGCGACTACAAGACCCACATCAGCCAATTTGAACTTGGTCGTTATCTCCGCTCAATATGAGTCAGTCTTCGATCAACGGAGTTAATCTTTCCGCCGCAGACAGTTTGCTCGCAGTATTTCCGTCGCCTGCCCCAATCGACCTGGCGCGCACGCTCGACCTGGCCGGCTACCGCTGGAAAGCCGTCGCCAATGGCGCCGAAGCCGCCAAGGGCGAGCCAACGAACGGATGGGTCGGCGCGGTCGTGATGTGCGACGACGACCCAGAGGGCGGTTGGGCATTATGCCGCTCGCTGCGCAAGCGCGATGTGCCTGTTCAAAGAGTTTTGGTATTGGTCAATGGCGCGCAATTGTCCGATCTAGAAATGCGCGACGATTTATTTGATGAGTTTTGCCTCACTCCGTTTCACCCGCGCGAACTAGAAGCGCGCCTGCGCCATCTGTTTTGGACTCAACTCACCGGCAAGCACGAGATGCTCGTTGAATACAGCGGCCTCGTTCTCAACCTCGAGACGTACCAGGCATCTTTCGGCGGGCAGGCACTCGACCTCACGTACATGGAGTACGAATTGCTCAAGTTCTTGGCGCAGAATCCGGGCAAGGTGTTTTCGCGCGAGACGTTGCTGTCGCGCGTGTGGGGATACGAATACTTCGGCGGCGCCAGAACTGTAGATGTGCACATTCGCCGCCTGCGCGCCAAGCTCGGCGAGGAACACGCCAACTTGATACAAACGGTGCGCAGCGTCGGCTACCGCTTCGGCCAATCGAAGTGGTCCGCCTAGAACGATTGATAAGCGGGAGTTGTTAGAGCAGCGCCGCGATCAGCGTCGTCGCGCCGATAAAACAAAAGAGAGCGCCAGCAACACGCTGAATCACTCGAAGCCGCACATGCTGCCGTATCCAAGAACCGGCTAGCACTGCGAGACCGGACACGCTGCTCAACGCGAGAGCTGCGGCGATCGCCACCGCGATCGGGTCTTCGAACCGCACCGATAGACCAGCCGTCGCCAGTTGGGTCATGTCGGCAAATTCAGCGACGAGAATTACCGAAGCCGCGAGCCAAACGACACGAGCCCAACGCAATTCTGGTTGCGTTGTATCACTGACCTTTTCGTCGGCCTGCCGCATGCGCAGCGTCAGCACCCCACCTGAAATGAAAAGCAGACCGACTAGAAAGTGAACTGGCTGGCTCGGCAATTTGCTGAGCGCCGTTCCGAACGAAACCGCGACCACGACGTGTGTCGCATACCCAATACTCACCCCAGCCCACACGGCAAATCGATTCTTGTATTTTGATGAAAGCATCAGCGTCGCCAACATTGTCTTGTCCGGCAACTCGGCAAGGAAAATCGTGAAGTATGTGATTAGGCCATGCAGCAACATAACCGACTCGCTAAATCGTCACACGTTGCATGCGCGCAGCGAGTTTGCGTTGCGTTGCGAGCATCTCATCAACGCGAGTGCTCACCAAAAGCCCCCCGCGAACGACCTCGCGGCCGTGCACGATCGTGTCGCGCACGGCGACGGGTCCGCAGCGCAACCACGCTTCTATCGGGTCGGCAATCGCGCCGGCAAACTGAACCCCGTGCAGCGACCACACCGCCAAGTCGCCGACGGCGCCAACGCTGATCTCGCCGATTTCGCCGACCCTGCCGAGGCAACCGGCACCGCCCCGCGTGGCAATTTCGAGTGCCATCCGAGCTGTGCCAGCTGCGGCGCCACTCCTTAACTTCGCTAACAACATCGCTTGACGGGCTTCCATCCACAGCGAAGCCGAGTCGGCCGACGATGAGCCATCTACACCTAAGCCGACGTATACCCCGGCAGCCCGCAGGTCGACAACGGGTGAAACGCCAGACGAAAGAATCATGTTGCTACTCGGGCAATGAGCGACGCCGACCTTGGCCTTGCCGAGACGCTGCACCTCTTCATGATTCGGCATTACGCAATGGGCAACCCATGTGCGATCAGTGCACCAACCAACATCTTCTAGAAATTCGGTTGGTCGACATCCGAACATTGCCAGCGAGAACGCGTCGTCTTCAGAATTCTCGGCGAAGTGAGTGTGCAGTCGAACATTCAGTTTTTCGGCCAACTGGGCGGACTCGACCATCAGCTGCTTGGTCACGCTGAATGGGGAGCACGGCGCCAGCGCAATGCGAACCATTGCCCCGTACCTCGCGTCGTGGTGCATCTCGACAGCGCGCTGGGACTCGGCCAAGATCACGTCGTGGTCTTGCACCAGATTATCGGGCGGTAAGCCGCCGTCCTTTCGCGATAGCGACATCGAACCACGCGTAGGGTGAAAGCGAATCCCAAGTTCTGCAGCGGCGCGAATCTCGGCCGAAAGTAAATCACCCGCTCCATGCGGGTGCACGTACAGGTGGTCGGCAGTCGTCGTGCAACCAGAAAGCGACAGTTCGGCGAGCGCAACCCATGCCGAAACATAGGCGGACTCTTCATCGAGCGTGCTCCACAGCGGATACAAAGTTTGCAGCCAGCCAAACAACGCGACATTGGTCATCGGCGGAAACGCGCGGGTAAGGTTTTGGAACATGTGATGGTGCGTGTTCACCAAACCGGGTGTTACCAGGCAGCCGGAGGCGTCAATAGTCGTAGTTGCAGTCGGCTCGGTGCCACTCGCGCCGACGCCACTAACCAGCCCATTCGTGACTGCAACCCATCCGCCGGGTATTTCGCGGCGCTGATCGTCTACCGTGGCCACCAACAATGCGTTGCGAACGCACAGGTCGGCGTAATTCACGTTCAGTTATTTAACTCGACGAGCTCGCTACCTTGATGACGAAATTCGGCATCCTTGTATAAAAGGTGACCAAGCAGTGCGGCAATGCCGGCAGTCGAAAGGCCGACCACAATCGGGAAACCGATCAAAGCCAAGACGACAATTACCGCGCCAGCCATTATTTGCCCTTCGTCGGCTTGAACGCCCACGCCTCGATCTCGACTGCGCCTCCAACGGGCAACGAAGCAACTCCGATGGTACTGCGGGCCGGTCGGCTCGTGCCAAAGCCCTCAACGTATGCGGTATTGAATGTTGCAAACGTATCCATGTCGGTCAGAAAGCACAATGTCTTTTTGACATCATCGATCGTGGCTCCGACCGAAGCCAAATGAGCCTTGAGATTTTTAATCGACTGCGCAGTCTGCGCCGCGACGCCGCCTTTTACAATCTTCCCGTCCAGCAGGCCAAGTTGCCCAGAGACAATGATCCAATCGCCAGCCCGCACAACCGGCGTGTAGGGGCCGACAGGTTTTGCACCGCCAGAAGCGGCCGGTATTTTCTTAACAGCAGGAGCGGAGGATTTTTTCTTTGAAGTGGCCATCCAGACATCGTAGACGCCTGCTTGGCTCGTACGATAAGTCATATGACGACACTCTCGCGCCGCCAACTACTGGTGGGGGCAATCGGCGCGGTCGGCGTCGGTTCGATCACGCAACTGCTCGGGTCGTGTTCGTCGGGCAATGCTCAATCTGGAGATGCCGCGGGCGCGCCCTCATTGCCGCCCGACATTCAGATCGTGCAGCGTTTCCCCGGCCAGCTCTCCGCAGGCAATGTGCGCGTTCCGATCTCGCTCGCCAACCAGCAGGGGCTGTTAACCGTCGACGACGGCCCGCTGCCCGAAGTGCTGAACGCTCAATTGCTTAACGCCGAGAATAAGGTGATCGTTGATTCGCTCTCGGCGGCGAAGCACGCCAATGGATTGACGATTCCGTACTGGCCATTTCGCATTGACATTGCCGAGCCCGGCATTTACACGCTGTTAGTTGAAGGTGGTCCAAAAGAGGGCGCAGCCATTCAAATTCTCCCAGACGGCGAAGTATCGGTACCCCGAGTCGGCACGAAGTTGCCGGGATTCGACACGCCGACTATCAGCGAGCCGCGCGGCGTCGACCCGGTTTGCACGCTCACGCCCGCGCCGTGCCCATTTCACGACATCACGCTGACCGCGGCCCTCGCACTCGCCAAGCCGGTCGCCTATTTGATCGGCACGCCAGCGTTCTGCGCCACCGGAGTGTGCGCCCCAGCGCTAGAGGGGCTCGTCACGGCGAGTAAAAAATTTGGTGACGCGATCGCCTTCGTCCACGCCGAGGTTTATACAGACATGAAGGCCACAACGGTCGCGCCTGCTGTCGAGTTTTACTCGATGTCTTACGAGCCGGCCCTGTTTATCGCAGACAAGAACGGCGCGATCGCAGACAGACTTGACGGCGTGTTCGATTCTGACGAAATCATCGAGCGGCTAAGCGCGCTCGCCTAACAATCAGCTGAAGCTGCTACCGCAACCGCAAGTGCGCGAAGCACTCGGGTTGTTGATCTTGAAGCCGGCATCTTGCAGGCCGTCTGAGTATTCGAGGCTCGCGCCGACCAGCAACTGCGAAGATGCCTGATCTACAACTACTCGCACGCCACCAAATGTCAAAGTCTCGTCGTCAGCGGCGACATCGCCGTCGAAGAACATCTCGTACGAGAACCCTGAGCAACCGCCGGGGCGAACGGCCACTCGCAACGCGAGATCTGTTGCGCCTTCGGCCTCGAGCAATTGCTTAACCTTGACTGCTGCTTTCTCAGTAATGGTGATCATATGCAGTCCACTTTACTACGGCTAGAGGTCTCTGTGACGAGCCCAACCAAAATTTTTAAGCCAATGGCTGTACCTTGTAATCATGAACGGCCATGTGGTGCCGCCCCCAAGCGCCGAAGAGGTCCGCAACATGTTGCGCGCCGTAATCGACCCAGAGCTGGGCGACAACATCGTCGACCTTGGGATGGCATCAGGGGTCACAGTCTCGCCAGAGGGCCTCGTCACGATCGGCATCAAGCTGACGATCAAGGGTTGCCCACTGCGAGTACAAATTAGAAACGACATCGAGAGCCGCGTCACAACTCATCCTGGCGTAACCAAGGTCAAGATCGAATGGGGCGAGATGAACGCCCAAGAACGCAGCGACGTGATGACCAGGGCTCGCTGGAATGCGCGCGAGCAGGCACCCGACACGCAGATCCCGCTCAACACTCGCATCCTGGCGATCGCCAGCGGCAAGGGCGGCGTCGGCAAGAGTTCGGTGACGGTCAATTTGGCAACCGCGATCGCCCAACTTGGCAACGTTGTTGGTGTGCTCGACGCCGACATCTGGGGCTTTTCGATTCCGCGAATGCTCGGCATGTCTGACCGCCTGGAAGCGAAGCGCATCGACGGGTCCGAAAAGCCGCAGATCATTCCTAACGAGCGCATAGTCGGAAGCGGACTCCTCAAGGTCGTCTCCACGGGAATGCTTGTCGAAGACGAAGGCACGGCGCTGATGTGGCGCGGCCTAATGCTCACCAAGGCCGTCGAGCAGTTCTTGAAGGACGTTCACTGGGGCAAACTTGATTACCTATTAATCGACATGCCCCCAGGAACTGGCGACGTGCAGATGGGCTTGGCGCGAATGTTACCGCGCACCGATTTGATTATCGTGACGACACCGAGCGTGTCGGCACAGAAGGTCGCGATCCGCGCCGCCGACATGGCCCGCCGCAGTTTCTTGCGGGTAGCGGGGGTAATTGAGAACATGAGCACCTTCACATGTGAACACGGCGCGTCGTACGCGTTGTTCGGCGAGGGCGGCGGAAAAGCACTTGCCGCCGAAATCGGAGGAGAACTTTTGGGCAGCGTGCCGATCGAGTCGGCTGTCGCCAACGGCGGTGACATCGGCGAACCTGTTGCGCTCATCGGAACCGGCGCCGCGGCGCAGGAGTTTCGCGCAATCGCGAAACGAATTGTTGCTGAGACTATCCCCGTGGCCGAAATGGCAGGCTGTTCCGCGCGCGTGCTTGAGGCAGTCGAAGTGGCTGTGCGTCGCAAGACTAATTAGCTTCTTCGTAGCCCGACTGACCCGGCAACAAGATGCCGATCACCTTGCCGTCAGAATTTGTGCGCAATTTTGGCAGAATCGCGGTCGGCATTCCGATCTTGGTCGCCGCCAAAATCACCTCAGACGTGGAGCGGTGCGGCGCGAGAAACTCGAGATTGCTTATCGTCGGCGGAATCATTGCCAGCTCGTTGCGCCTATTTCGGGCCAAAGCGTCCTTGGGTTCAGCCCACAGGCTGGCGATCGTCTCGCCGTCGTCGTGCAGTGGTTCTTGTGCCACCGGCGCGCACGCAACGAAGAATCGCGTGTCGAACCGGCGCGATTCGCCGACAGGGGTGATCCAGTGGCTGACATAGTGAATCGAGTCCGTGATCAGGCGCAGATTTTCGCGCCTGCACAGTTCGGCCAGGGTCAGCGTTCCATCGTAAATTTTCTGTCGCGCGCTCGAATAGCGCGCCGCAACGTCAGCATTATCGAAGCGAACAATATCGCCGCTTTCGGTGTGTCGCGCCAAAAGCACCCCGGCCTCCTCGAAGCATTCGCGAATTGCCGCCACCCAATACGACAAACCCCCGCTCGGCAATTGCAACAACGCGCTGGCCTCGGCGTCGGTCATCCCATCGCACAGATCTTCTAGCTCTTGGGCGCTGTCAACTTCGTCCACGCGACCGCCCGGAAACACATACATTCCCCTGGCAAACGCGGCGCTGTGCGTACGCTGCAACATGAACACATCGAAACTTCCAGATTCGAGATCGCGAATCAACATCACTGTTGCGGCAGGACGCAGCGCAACTTCGGTCGGCACCATGGGCGCGGTACTTGCGCGAGCGGCATCGTCAGCGTCGTGCTTGCTGCGGCCCAACACGTATGCCCCGAGCACGGCGATCACGCTGCCAACGATCGCCAGGACCGCCACACTCTCGTGGCGTAAAGTTACGCCCAACAACAGCGCCACGGCCGGCATCAAATACAAACCCGCAGATGCGCGGGTCGCACCGATACGGCCGGCGAGAGTCGCCATCGCCAATTGGGCAATTGCCGTACCGAATACACCGAGCATGATCACCGCCGCAAACGGTCGCCAAGCAAACTCGCTGTTGCGCAGCGAGTACACGCCCATCGGCGAGAGCAATACGACAGCAACAAATTGCGCGCGCCACAACACCGGCAATGCGCCGTACTCGCGTTGCAATGGCCCCGCGACGTTTAAGGCAACGCCATAAAGTGTTAGCGCCGAAAGCACCAGCACAACACCAAATGCGCTCGACGAGCCCTTGTTGATCGATGGCAACGCGATGCAAAACACTCCGAGCATGCCTATTGCCAGCCCGAGCACCTGCCTCCGCGGCGGGGGCCGGCGCACTATCGCCGCCGCGACCAGCGCGGTAAACAGCGGCGAGGCTCCGTTGAGCATGCCAATGACGCTGCTCGACACGTGCTGTTCGGCGAACGGAAACGCGCTCAATGGAACGGCCAACCAAACTACGCCGAGCGTGACGATGCCACCCCACGCCCGCCTGGGTATTGGAGCGCGCGCTTTGGGAAACATCCCAAGAGTAAAGAAGCCAATCAGCACACGCAATGGCGTGATTAGCCCCGGAGAAAATGAATCCAATCCGATAGCGATGAAATAAAAACTCGAACCCCAAATTACGCCGGGTACGGCGAGCAGCATCCAATCGCTGGCGCGCAGAGGCCTGGTATCTAGCGAGCCTATTTCAGGCATGTAGATGATGCACAGTTATCAGTCTTCCTTCTTGGGCCGCATCTCGCGGTAATCGCGAGCGCCACCCTCTAGCGGCTCGACATCGAGGGTCACGCCGTCAATGCCAACTACGCGCAGCGCAGAACCGGCAGAGAGCGGCGTCGCGCGATTAGTTCGCGCGCGCCACGAGGCCTCGTGAACTCTGACAATTCCGTCTGGCGAAATCTCGGTGACGGCGACGCCATGGGACCCAATCATCCACTCCCGGCCGATAGTCGGAGTGGCAAATCGAGTTCGCACCATGCTCGGCATGCCGACGATAAATGCCAGCGACATCATCGCGATTCCGGACGCCAGCGTTAGCCACGACAAACGCATGCTCGAGCCGTCGATGGGCCTGAACAAAACGAACGACGAAGCGGTAAACAATGTCACGCCGACGGCGGTCCAGAATCTTGGGATCCCTACCTGGGCATCAACAGCGAACGCGATCACGGCGAGAACCAGCAACGCGACACCAACACCGCGCATCGGCAGCGCCGCAAAGCCGTAACAGCCCAGCAGCGTGCAGATCGCGCCGACTCCGCCGGCGATGCCAATACCCGCGGTGAAAAATTCGAAGATCAAGAGCGACAAACCGATCGCAAACAACAGGTAGGCAACCGGCG
>JBKJMC010000010.1:0-5929 GCA_046596615.1 Ilumatobacteraceae bacterium
GTGATAGTTGAGCGCGCCGCCGCCAAGTCGGCGTGAAGATAATGCAGGCGCAAATTGCGCTGAGCAACTCGGTTGCAGTTCCGGCGCTGCTGATAGTTGCCGCGCTGCTGCTGGGCATCGGGGTAGCGATCGTCAGCCGCCGCCGCACCAAGAACGTTGCGCCGGCTGTCGTGCCGGCTGTCGCGCCGGCTGTCGCGTCAAGTCCAGCGCAAGCCCCAGCGAACTTACGCGACCGTTTGTTAAGGGCCCGCAGCACTTTGTCCGGCGCAGTCTCTTCGGTGTTGACCCGCAGTCAGGTTGATGATTCGACGTGGAGCGATCTCGAAGAGGCGCTGCTGCTTGCCGACGTCGGCGTGCAGGTGACGCAGACATTGCTAGACGCTCTGCGCGCCAGGGTCAAAAGCAAGGAGATCACGACGCCGCAACAATTAATTGACGCACTTCGGCTCGACATGGCGGCGCGACTACAGGGCGCGAATCGCGATTTAAATTTTGATAGCACAATTAGCGGCCCGAACATCTGGCTGGTGGTTGGCGTCAACGGCGCCGGCAAGACCACCAGCATCGGCAAGATCAGCGCGCAGCAGATCGGCGCAGGTCGCAGCGTGTTGTTGGCCGCGGGCGACACTTTTCGTGCGGCGGCGGGCGAGCAGCTACAGGTGTGGGCCGAACGCTCCGGCGCGCCGATCATTCGCGGCGCCGAGGGCGGCGACCCGAGCTCGGTAATTTTCGACGCGGTGCAAAGCGCGGCTTCGCGCAACATCGACATCGTTATCGCCGACACCGCCGGCCGTTTGCAGAGCAACACCAACTTGATGGAAGAACTAAAGAAGGTTCGCCGCGTCGCCGAGAAGGGTTCCGGACAGGTAACAGAGGTGCTGCTCGTGATCGACGCCACGACTGGCCAGAACGGTCTAGTGCAGGCGCGCCAATTTGCTCTGGCCACGCAAGTTACTGGCGTGATCCTGTCGAAACTAGATGGATCGGCAAAGGGCGGTATCGTCTTTGCCATCGAGACGGAACTCGGCATCCCTATTAAGTTGGTCGGCCTCGGCGAAACCATCGATGATTTGGTTCCGTTTAACGCGACCGAGTTTATTGACGCGCTGTTTAATTTGTGATGAAGCGCATTGCATTGGCGTGTGCTTTGGGGGCGCTGGTGCTGGTTGGTTGTTCAACATCAGGTGATCCAGCAAGCGACACCAGTGTTGCATCAAGTGATGGATCGGTAGTTGATTTACCTGGGGTAAATGTGGTTATTACCGCCGAACAGGCGGCGACGCTCGTTGGCAAAACCGAAGTAAACGCCGAGGCTTACGCGCGCGACAACGGTTGGGTGTGGCGGGTAGGTCGCCGCGACGGCGAAGAGTTTATGCTTACCGCGGACTACTGCGAGTGTCGCGTCACGGTGTCAATTGACAATCGAATTGTGACCCAAGCCGTCGTCGGCTAGGGCAGTTTGCACCGATAACGTTCTCCGGCACCATGTTTGACACGCTCGGCGATCGTCTCGGGGGCGTTTTAAAGCGCCTGCGCAACAAGGGTCGATTGACCCCAGCCGACGTCAACGAGGTCCTAGGCGAAATTCGCACCGCGCTCCTCGAAGCCGACGTCAATGTCGGCGTCGTGCGCGATGTACTCGAGCACATTCGCGAGCAAAGTATTGGCGCCACGGTCGCGACCGCACTTAACCCCGGCCAGCAGATCATCAAGATCGTCAATGCCGAACTGGTGGCCATGCTCGGCGGCGAGACGCTAAAAATCTCGTACGCCTCGCAGCCGCCGACCGTCGTGCTGATGGCGGGTCTGCAGGGATCAGGCAAAACCACGAGCGCGGCCAAACTGGCGGCGTGGTTTAAGTCGCAGGGCCGCCAGCCAATGCTCGTGGGCGCCGACCTGCAACGCCCGGCCGCCGTCGAGCAACTGAGAGTTCTCGGCGCGCAAATAGATGTACCCGTGTTCTCGCTTCCGGGCGACCCGGTCGCGACCGCGGCGGCCGGTCTTGCCCACGCCCGCAGCATCGGTCGTGACGTTTTAATCGTCGACACCGCTGGTCGCCTCGCGATTGACGAAGAGATGATGCGCCAGGTGCGCGACATCTCGAACGCGGTCTCGCCGATGTACACATTCTTAGTTGTCGACGCGATGACGGGCCAGGACGCCGTCGCCGTCGCCAAGGCCTTCGACGACATGCTCGCAATCTCTGGCGTGATCCTCACCAAACTCGACGGCGACTCACGCGGTGGCGCGGCGCTCTCGGTCAAGCAGGTCATCGGCAAGCCGATCGCCTTCGCCGCGACTGGCGAAAAGATCGACGCCTTCGAGCAGTTTCACCCCGAGCGCATGGCCAGCCGCATCTTGGGAATGGGCGACATGCTCACGCTTATCTAGCAGGCCGAAAAGGTGTTCGAGAAAGATGTCGCCGAGCAGGCCGCCGCCAAATTACTCGACGGCGCATTCACGCTCGACGACTTTCTCGACCAGCTTCAGCAACTCAAAAAGATGGGTCCGTTGTCTGGCGTGATGGGGATGATTCCCGGCATGCCCAAAGAAGTGAAGAACGCCGAGATTGGCGACGACCAAGTCAAGCGCACCGAAGCGATCATCCGATCAATGACTCCGCAGGAACGGCGTAAACCAGAACTGATTAATGGCAGCCGGCGCACGCGCATTGCTAACGGAAGCGGTACCCAAGTGGCCGATGTCAATCGTCTCGTCAAGCAGTTCGCCGAGATGCAAAAGATGATGAAGAAGATGGGCGGAATGGGCGGCTCAAAGAACGCAGGCAAATCGGGCCTCGCTGGCAAACTTGGCAATATGGGGAAACTCGCGCAGGGCGGCCAAGACCCGGCATTTGATCTCGGCGCGGCGTTGGGCTCGCGGCTTCCGCCCCGATAGCCTGACAGCCATGTCCGTAAAGCTTCGCCTCACCAGAGTGGGCAAAACCAAGCAACCCCATTACCGCATTGTTGCCGCCGAGTCCCGCCGTTCACGTGATGGCAAGTTCCTCGAAATCGTAGGTAACTACCACCCGAAGAGTGACCCTTCCGCGCTCACCGTCGACAACGCCAAGGCCATCAAGTGGCTGAGCGAGGGCGCAGTGCCCAGCGAGCGAGTCAAAAAGTTGCTCGAAATCTCGGGCGCGTGGGCCGAGTTCACCGCAGCCAAAGCTGCCAAGTAATTCTCCGCGCATCTCGTGTCTGACTTAGCCAACACAATTCCTGCCCCTGTCGCTTCGGCGGTGCTTGATCACATCGTGCGCTCAATCGTCGACGATCCAGAGTCCGTCAAAGTAGAAGGTTTCGAAGACGGACCAAAGGTCCTTCTCGAAGTGCGTGTCGGCGAAGGCGACCTGGGTCGCGTAATTGGCCGCCGTGGGCGCACTGCGCAGAGCATTCGCACCGTGGTTCGCGCGGCCGCAACTCGCGACGGCGTAGATGTCGATGTCGACTTCGTCGACGACTGACCGAACCCCGCCAGAGGGCCTTCTGCATGTCGGCCGCCTCGCCAGGCCCCACGGTGTTCGTGGAGCAATGTATGTTGACTTTTATTCCGATCATCTAGCGCGCACATCGCCAGGCTCGCGGTTGTGGGCGGCGGGTCGCTGGTTCGTTATCGCGACGGCAAAAAAACAGGCCGACCGCTGGCTTGTCGAGTTTGTCGACATGAAAGACCGAAACGAGTCGCAGCTGTTGTCGAATAGCGACCTTTACGGCGAGCCAATCGACGACCCCGCAACACTTTGGGTGCACGAAATGATCGGCAGCCTTGTTGTCGGCATCGACGGCACCGAGCACGGCACTTGCGTGGCGGTAATCGACAATCCCGCGCACCCGATCATCGAACTCGACAACGGTTTTCTCGTGCCGACCCCGTTCGTGGTCGCGCACGAGAACCGCCGCATCACGATTGACCCACCAGATGGGCTGTTCGAATCATGAGTACGCCGGCAATTCGCATTGACGTGTTCACAATCTTTCCCAAACTTGTCGACGACTTTTGTTCTGAGAGTTTGCTCGGTCGCGCCCGCACAGAGAATCGCGTCGACCTGCGCTGTCATGACTTGCGCGCGCACTCGACAGACATTCATCACAGCGTCGACGACACGCCATTCGGTGGCGGCGCGGGCATGGTCTTGCGCCCCGAACCAATTTTCGCCGCGGTCGAGGCCGCGCAACCAAATCGGCCGCTGCTGTTGTTGTCGCCGGGCGGCAGGCGGTTCGATCAGCGCGTCGCCGAACAACTTTTGGCCACGGGCGGTTTCAGTTTGTTGTGCGGCCGTTACGAGGGCGTCGACCATCGCGTTCGTGAACACCTAATCGACGGCGAAATTTCGATCGGCGACGTCGTGCTCGCGGGCGGAGAAGTCGCCGCCTGCCTGATCATCGAAGCGGTAACCCGCCTGGTGCCCGGTGTAATGGGTAACAGCATCTCGCCGCTGACCGAGAGTTTCGCCGACAGCGGCATCCTCGAAGAACCGCAGTACACGCGCCCGGGAGAGTTTCGCGAGTGGGCGGTGCCAGAAGTATTGCGCAATGGTGACCACGCCAAGATCGAGCGCTGGCGAAAGGCCCAGGCGTTGCACCGCACTATTGCCGCGCGCCCAGACCTGATCGCCAAGCGGGGATTGCTCACGCCTGCGGAGGAACGACTTTTAGAAGAAATACCGGCCGTCCCGTATCCCTCTAATTTTCCCAATTAGCAAGTGCTGGCGACAATACTGTCCTAATGGAATATGTCAAGCCTCGTCGTCTTTGCGCCGGCGACACGGTCGCCGTCGTTTCGACGTCGTGGGGCGGGCCTTCAGTGTTTCCGCATGTGTTCGATCAAGGGCTGGCAGTTCTAAAAGATCGCTTCGGTCTTCGAATCAAAGAGTTCGCTACCGCTCGGATGAGCGCGGTCGAACTCGCCGCAAATCCGCAGCGCAGGGCGGCAGACTTAAATTCGGCATTCGCCGATGAGTCTGTCTCCGCAATATTTGTCAGCATCGGGGGCGACGACTCGGCGCGCATATTGCAATATCTCGATCCTGAATTGATTCGCGCCAACCCAAAAATTATTATTGGCTTTTCCGACACCACCACCCAACTTGTGTTCTGCCACGATCTCGGCCTAGTTACCTTCTACGGTCCGTCGGTTATGGCCGGATTTGCGCAACTTCTAAACTTCCCCGAGGCCGAGGCGCACGTTCGCAAGATGCTGTTCGAGCCCGACGACAATTACTGCTATGAGCCGTATTCCCGGTGGAGCAATGGTTATGCCAAATGGAACGAACCCAAAAACGCTGGACGAGTCGCCGAATTGCACCCGCACGATGGATGGACCTGGATCAACGGGTCAGGGATCCGGTCGGGGAAATTATTTGGGGGCTGCTTTGAGGTCCTTGAGTTCCTCAAGGGAACAAAGCACTGGCCCACTAGCGAGTACTGGAATGACCGAATCGTTTTTCTCGAAACCTCGGAAGATAAGCCGTCGATTGCTCAGATTCGCTACTGGCTGTTCAACTATGGCGTCCAAGGTGTGTTCGAGCGGGCGGCCGGTCTGATCATAGGTCGCGCCCGTGACTTCTCCGGCGACGACAAGGTCAAGTTGAATCAGATGATCTTCGAAACTGTCGTTAAGCAGTTCGGCGCTCGCGACCTGCCGATCGTCACCAACATGGACTTCGGGCACACCGAACCGCAATGGATTCTGCCACTTGGGATCGAGGCCGAGCTGGACTGCGATCTGCAGACCTTTCGGCTTCTCGAACCGGCCGTTGTCTGACGTTGCCGTCCTGGCAGACTTGCTAGCCAAGCGAGGATTGCTCACGGCAGCCGAGAAACGCCAGTTGGAAGACATACCCGCTGTCCCGTATCCTTTTAGTTTCCCCAATTAGCAAGTTAGGAACTGTTTCCATGAAGTCCACAGACATCGTTGACAACCAATA
>JBKJMC010000080.1:0-3244 GCA_046596615.1 Ilumatobacteraceae bacterium
AATCGGGAGCGTGTCGCGCAGTGTTCGCTTTGGCTCCCATCCGAGAATTGACCTTGCCCTAGTTATGTCGAGCGCATAGTGGTCGTTGGCGCGGTCGATCATCCACGGTTTGACGAAACCCTTCTGTCTCGGAATGTGATCCAACACCCAAGCGCCTAGTTTGGCGAACGGGGCAAAGACTGACGGGATCGCGATGGTCTCCAGGTTTGTACCGCCGAGTAGGCGCGCCATTGTGTGCTGCAGTTCGTCGTAGCTAAGTACGCTGGGTTCGCCGAGTAGCAGCGAGAGTTCCGGCGGCAATTTTGCGCGGCGTTCGACGACGAGTTCGATGGCATCGACAAGATCGTCCATGTGCAAGAAGGCCTGCCCGTGGGCGGTCGAGCCGGAATAAAAGCGACTTGTCAATGCTCGCTCGTCAATGCGTTGGATCTGATTAACTAGCGGGATGCAGTGACCTCCGTCGTCGTAAACGCCGGAGATGCGCAGCACCACGGCGGGGATGAGACCCCGCTGGTCGTGAATTATTTTCTCTGTTCGAACTTTCGAATCCGGGTACGCCCAAGTCGGTTCGATCGGGGAGTCTTCGGTGAGGAACTCCCCAGGCGAACCCGGCCGATGGACGAGCATCGTGCTCGAGAAGATGAACTGCTCGACGTGAAAGTCAAGTTCCTGTAGCACTTTCAGGACGCGGCCTGTTCCCTGGACTGTGATCTCGTCGTACTTCGGGCTCGGTTTGCCGAAGAAGTCATAGTACGCAGCGAGGTGGACCACCGAGGCGACGTGAGCACCGTGATGCTCACGGATGGTGCGCAGTCCGTCGCGGACACTCTTCTCGGATGTGACCTCCACCGGGATGTGGACGCAGTGCGGCGGTGGGGGCGATTCCGCGTTGCGGTCGAAACCGACTACGTCCGCGTAGCGTCCCGCGAAGCGTCGCATCACAGCTTGACCAATGCGGCCATTGGAGCCCGTAACGATGATGATTCCAGAGTTCGAATCCATCTCTATTGCCTATCATCAATCGACAAGACACGTGCGAGCTTCATGTTGAACGCGGCTCGAATCCACGCCCCGAATCCTGTCTCGGTGATTCGTTGCGCGCGCTCCACAACTTCCACCGTGAATTCGTTGGATGTCATCAATACCTTGCCATCGAAGGAATTGAGGTTCTGGGAGGACATCACGGTACTTACCCCACTATATATACGTATATACATGCATGTATGTGCCTTGGATTTAACAGAAATCGCCAGCGGCAACCGCAGGGTGCGCGTAGAGGTGGAAAATACAAAAGAGTTGGAAGAGTATGCTTTGGCGATGCCTTTGTCTAGGGAATTGAATTGGCGGCGCCCGGCCCGACGCCTTTGCTTCCGTGCTCGAGGAAAAGTGCTTATTCGAAACCCGGCACAGAAACTCTGACGCCGTGTGTTTCTCCGCAACCGCGAGTTTCACTGCCGGAACAGCCCTCGTTGCGGTGGGTGGGCTGACGATTCGAAAGTCACGGGGTGTTGCCGAGTTGCCGCTCGCGCTCATTCCACTCTTGTTTGGGATCCAGCAACTCAGCGAGGGGGTGCTGTGGCTGAGTCTGCACAATGACTGGCCTTTTCTCAAGTCGTTGACTACGTACATTTTCTCGATTTTCTCGCATGTTGTTTGGCCGATCTTCGTGCCATTTTCAATCTTGTTGGTCCAACCCAAAGTGTGGAGACGAACAGCCCTCATTGGGTTCCAGGGTCTCGGCATCGGCGTCGGATTATATCTATTTTACTTTGTCGTCAGGTTTCCAATCACGGCTCAGATTACTGGCCGGAGTATCTTCTATGACTCGCCACACTTCTTCATTGTTGGCGTGCTCATCACTTACCTCCTTGCCACCTGCGTTAGCGCCATGTTCTCAAGCCACCGATGTATCAATGCGTTCGGTGTACTCGCACTCGTCCTTGCAATCGCCGCTTACGAAGTATCCGTAAAGACGTTCGTGTCGGTGTGGTGCTTCTTCGCTGCCGTCTTGAGCCTTCTTATTTACGCCCACTTCAGTGGTCCGATGCAGGCGTGTAGGCCCGCACTGGGGCACAAAGAGACCGCGTAATGGAGCGCCTGCGGTTGCAGCGACTGGGTACGGTCATGGAACCAGAACCGGGCAACCAATTCGAGGTTGGGGGAGTCCTTAATCCCGCAGCAGCACGCGGCCCCGAAGGCCAGCTATATTTGTTCCCGCGGTTGGTTGCGCGAGGTAACGTTTCGCGTATTGGTATTGCTCGAGTTTGCTTCAACGATGCTGGTGATCCAGTCGGAGTTGAACGTCTTGGTGTTGCGCTGGAGCCAACAGCCGAGTATGAGCGCCATCGTGACGGCAGCGGCGGATGTGAGGATCCGCGAATCACTTTTGTCGAACCGCTACAGCGTTACGTCATGACGTACACCGCGTATTCACAGAATGGCCCACGTATCGCCATCGCGATTAGCGAGAACCTGTTCGACTGGCAGCGCTTAGGTCTGGCGACATTCCAACCGCATGAGGGAATCGAATTCGAAGGAGTTGACAACAAAGACGCCAGCATCTTTCCCGTCGCAATTCCCGATCCGTTTGGCCAGCTCTCAATGGCGATCTTGCACCGGCCGCTCTTTCCCGGTACCCGTCCAGAGGAAATAGTTCGGGAAGGTAATCACGACATCGATCTGCAACGTGAGAGCATTTGGATCTCATACTGCTCCACTGCCATGGCAGATTGCGAGCCGTCTCATCTCCGTCATTTCGGGACACATCGTCGTCTTGCATGTCCCGCCGCGCCATGGGAGCAACTCAAGATTGGCGGCGGTACGCCTCCGATCCTGTCGCAATACGGTTGGCTAACCGTCTACCACGGGGTCAGTGAAGATACGAAATCTCCCGGCATCGGACGCAACTTGCGGTACTCGGCGGGTGTCCTCGTGCTTTCGGAGGAAACTCCTGAAACCATCTTGTACCGATCGTTCGAGCCGGTACTTGAGCCCGAGCTATTGCAGGAACGTGAAGGTGTTGTGGACAATGTGGTGTTTCCTACTGCAATTGATCGACGCGATGATCTAGAATTACCGAATCGATTCGACGTTTACTATGGAATGGCGGACAGCCGAATTGGCGTGGCAAAACTTGAATTGCCCGATTGGCTAACGGGCGAATAGCCACCTTAATTGCACGTTGCTAACTCTCAATCGAGATTAGATCGGAAGTCGGCGTCGACGTCGGGTAGATTAGCCGCCA
>JBKJMC010000213.1:0-12273 GCA_046596615.1 Ilumatobacteraceae bacterium
CACGACGGCGTGCTCATGAATCATCTACCGGCGACGACTCTCTCGCGTGTTGAGAGGCAGTTGCCAGATTTGAGCTCTTATAACTTCCGTCTGATCGTCACTCGAAAGTTGTACGACGCGGCGCACGGTACGGCTAGAAGCCCGTCGCTCGCCAAACTAGCGATTGGTGCCGGCATTTACGTGAATCCAATCGATCGCGCCCGCATCGGCGTGCCAGTCGGCGGCGACGTCAAGGTCATTTCTCCGCGAGCCACGGTCGTGTTGCGACTGAACGAATCAGATGATGTCATGAAGGGCACCGCGTGGGTGCCCTTCAATCAGCCGGGTGGCGACGTGCGCGAATTGATCGACCTCGTTTCTGGTTCATGCGATGTGCGAATTGAGAACATCAGGTGAATGCGATGCTGGCGATGGATCCACTTCTTGAGGGCGACCTACTGTGGACGCCGCTCGTAATCGTGCTGCTGAAGGTTCTTGTCGTGTTCGTCACCGGTTTGGTGGCAACGATGTTGATGGTGTGGTTCGAGCGCAAGGTCATTTCCGGAATGCAGAACCGCATCGGTCCCAACAAGGCTGGCCCATTTGGATTGTTGCAGACACTTGCAGATGGCATCAAGTTATTTTTCAAGGAAGACCTGATCCCCGACCGTTCCGACAGATTCGTCTTTAAGCTTGCGCCGTTCCTCTCGTTTGTGCCTGCGTTCCTTTCATTCGCGATTATCCCGCTCGGCGGCGATTTTCGCGATGGCAAGGGTGGCATGGTGACGTGGTTCGGGCATCAGACGCGGGTGCAACTCGCCGACCCACCGATGGGGGTGTTATTCGCGTTGGTAATCTCGGCGATCGCGGTGTACGGGATGATGCTCGCGGGATGGTCGAGCGGCTCGAAGTATCCGCTGCTTGGTTCGGTGCGAGCATCGGCGCAGATGATCAGTTATGAGGCGGCGCTCGGTCTTTCCCTCGGCGCGGTGTTGCTTGTGACGGGCACGCTTTCGACTAGCGGAATTGTGATCGCCCAAACGACGATCAGCCAATGGAACGTGATCGCCACAGGGCTGGTGCCATTTTTTATCTTCTTTATCGCGGCCACCGCCGAATTAAATCGCCCTCCGTTCGACTTGGTCGAGGCGGAACAAGAACTCGTCGGCGGGTTTAACACTGAGTACTCATCGATCCGCTTCGCCTTGTTCTACTTGGCAGAGTTCATGAATACGGTGACGATGTCGGCACTGATCGTGACACTGTTCTTCGGCGGCCCACAGCCAATTGCGGTCGGCAATACTGTTCTTGATATTCCGTTGATCCCGAATGGCATTGAGGGCACGGTCTGGCTATTTTTGAAGGTGCTTGTATTCCTCTATATATACGTCTGGTTGCGGGCCACGTTGCCGCGCTTTCGCTACGACCAACTGATGGATTTCGGCTGGAAGGTTTTGATCCCCGCGGCGCTCGGGTGGTTCATGTTGTTGGCGGCGCAACGCCTCGGCCGTGACCAAGATTGGAACACGGTAGCGGTTACTTTGGTTTCCGTGATTGTTTTGGCGACCGCGTATGCGCTAATGCAGGCGTCTTTCCGTGTCAGCCGCAGGAAGCGCGAAACCGAAGGGTCAATGTTCTAATGGGCTATTTCGGCGGTTTTCTCGTGACGATGCGCCAGCGAGGCGCCAAAAATCAGGTCACAACGCAGTACTCGGGCGGGCGAGTGCGCAAGCGCAGCCAGAAGAAGTCAAAGAATGGCAAAGCCAGCAAGCGCGCCGAAGAGATGGACGCCAAGATTGCCAAGCCAGAGCGCCTGCACGGTCGCCATGTGCTCAATCGTTACGAAGACGGAATGGAGAAGTGCATTGGCTGCGAATTGTGCGCCGCGGTATGCCCGGCCAAGTGCATTCATGTTCGTGGCGCTGATAACGACCCGCAAGATCCGACGTCGCCGGGCGAGCGCTTCGGATGGATCTACGAGATCAACTATTTGCGCTGCATTCACTGCGATTTATGCGTTGAGGCCTGCCCGACCGAGGCGATTACCGAAACAAAACTTTTTGAATTCTCGTTCACCAATCGCCAAGACGCTATCTACACAAAGGCCGAATTGCTGGTTGATTCAGCCGGCAAGCCACAGAACTTGCCATGGGAAGATTGGCGTCCGGGCGAAGACCAAAATACATCGGGGTGGATGAGGGCGACTGCACCAAGCGGCGACTCAACATTCAACGGAGTGGTTTCGTGGAGCGGCGAGTTGGGGTATGGCGTGCGCGCCCCCGAACAAAACGTGGACGGGAAGACCGAATAGATGGAACTATTCGTTTTTGTCTGCGCCAGCATCATGATCCTGGTCGGGGCAGTTGGTGTCGTCGTGCGTGGCAACCCCGTACACGCCGCACTGAGCCTGGTGTTGACGCTGTTCGGCATCGCGGTTTTGTTCGTCGCCCAGCACGCCGAGTTTTTGGCCGCCGTGCAGGTAATCGTCTACGCGGGCGCGATTGTCGTGTTGTTCCTGTTCGTAATCATGCTGCTCGGCGTTGACCGCGCAGAAGATTTGCGCACTAGCGCTCTCGCGGGACAGCGCGGTTTGGCCGCCGTGGTCGGCGTCGGGTTGTTGAGCGCGTTGGGCGCGGCGATTGTGGGCGGCACGGACGCGGTTGTCACTCGCGCCAGCGGCATCGCAGTCGGCACGGTCGACGCCGCCGACGCCAACATCACCCAGATCGCCCATTCCGTATTCTCCGACTACGTAGTCGCGTTTGAGTTGACATCCATTCTCCTCGTCGTCGCCGTGGTCGGCACGGTGTTGCTCTCACGTCGTCGACCAACAGATGTGCGCCCAGTTTCTGGCAGGCCGTCATGACTGGTTGTTTAGCGTGATCGGCCTCGTGGTAGTTCCTACCCCAATGTGGTATTTGTTGCTCGCTGCACTGTTGTTCACGATCGGCGCGGTCGGCGTGCTCGTGCGGCGCAACCCTCTGGTGATTTTCATGTGCATCGAGCTAATGCTCAACGCCGTCAACCTAACCTTCGTAACGATGGGGCGCCGCCTTGGCAGTATTGACGGCCAGTCGATCGTGTTCTTCGTGCTCGTCGTGGCAGCGGCCGAAGTCGACGTAGGTCTGAGCATCATCGTTTCGATAATGCGTCGTCGCAGCGGTGTCAACGTCGACGATTTAGCGGAACTCAAGGGTTAAGGCCGTGGCGTGACTAGTTTGCTGTGGCTCGTGCCGATCTTCCCCCTAGTCGGGGCCGTGCTGATCTTGTTGTTCGGCCGCCGCCTCGGCGAGCCCGGTTCTGGTTGGCTCGCGGCGCTGATGCCAATCGCCTCGTTCATAACCGTCGTCGGAGTATTCTTTGACCTGCTGTCGCGCCCAGCCGACGGGCGCAGCCAGGTCGTGACAATGTTTTCGTGGCTGCCCGTTGGTTCGCTGCAAGTTGACATGGCATTGCTCGCAGACCCCTTGAGCGTCACGATGGCGCTATTCATCACCGGCATCGGCTCGCTTATTCACCTCTACGCAATCGGGTACATGCACGGCGACCCGAATTTTTCGAAGTTCTTCTTGTACCTCAACTTGTTTGTTTTTTCGATGCTGATGTTGGTACTCGGAGAGAACCTGCTCGTGACATTTCTCGGGTGGGAGGGCGTCGGTGCGTGCTCATACTTCTTGATCTCGTTCTGGCACACCCGCAATAGCGCAGCTGTCGCTGGCAAGAAGGCCTTCGTCACTAACCGCATTGGCGATTTCGGCGTGATGACCGCGATGTTCTTGGCATTCAGCACCCTTGGGTCGCTCTCGTATCAGCGCATCAACGAGGCAGCGCACAGCGGATCGCTCGCTCCAGTCACGGCCACAGCGATCGGTCTGTTGTTGTTTGTCGGCGCGTGCGGCAAAAGCGCTCAACTGCCGCTGTACCTATGGCTCCCCGACGCGATGGAGGGCCCAACCCCAGTGTCGGCGCTGATCCATGCCGCCACGATGGTCACGGCCGGTGTCTTTCTAATGACTCGCATGAGCCCAGTGCTGGCAGCGGGTTACGACTGGGCGCCGACGATCATTGCAGTTGTCGGCGGCGCGACAGCGTTGTACGCGGCGACTGTCGCGGTTGCGCAGAACGACATCAAAAGGGTTCTCGCCTATAGCACGGTATCGCAACTCGGGTATATGTTCTTGGCGATTGGTTCCGGCGCCTATGTCGCGGCGATTTTCCACATGGTAACGCACGCTTTTTTTAAGGCGCTGCTGTTTCTCGGTTCTGGTTCTGTAATTCACGGCATGCACCACGAGCAAGACATGCGCCGCATGGGCAAGTTGCGCCATGTGATGCCGATTACAGCGGGCACATTCATTATTGGTTGGCTGGCGATCGCTGGCGTGCCGCCGTTCGCCGGGTTTTGGTCAAAAGACGAAATTCTGTTGTACGTGTATGCCAACAATCGTGGCCTCTACGTTGTCGGAATAATCACGGCCCTGCTGACCGCGTACTACATGACGCGCCAAGTGATCATGGTGTTCTACGGGGATGCCAAATGGAGCGATCACAGTCAAGAAAACGGCGCGCACGGAGACTTTGTACCGCACGAGAGCCCGAAGATCATGCTCGTGCCGCTCGTCGTTTTGGCGTTCTTGTCGATTGTCGGTGGCGGTCTGCAACTGCCGTTTAGTGGTCGCTTGCATTTCTTGGGAAATTGGCTGGCTCCGGTAGTCGAAGAGTCCGAAGCCAACATCTCCGGCTCGTGGGCCGAGCACAACAAGTATCTGTTGCTGGTCGTCGCTGTGGTGATTGCGTGCACTGGTATCGCCGCCGCAATCGCGATCTATTCCAAGAAAATTGTCAAACCGATTGAGCCAGCGATTCTTGAGCAGGCTTGGCGCTATGACGATACCGCCAGTGCATTTGTCGCGGGCCCAGGCGCAGCCGCGTTTAACGCCTTGGCATGGGCGGATGCCAACGTCGTTGATGGCGCGGTTAATGGGGTCGCCACGCTCGTGCGTTCGGCTGCAGGCGTGACGCGCAAGGCCCAGAGCGGTTTCGTGCGCACATACGCGGCGGTCATCGGTCTCGGCGCGGTCGCGCTATTGGCGTGGTTTATCTTTAGGAGCATCTCTTGATTGCGTCCGAGTCCAGCGTGGTCGCGTTTCCGATCCTGACGACGCTCGTGCTGCTGCCGCTGTGCGGCGCAATTATCGTTTCGCTTATCGGACGCACGCACGGCGAGTGGGTCAAGCTCGCGGCTCTGGTGACGAGCGTTTCCACCGGCGCGATGTCGGTATGGATGCTGATCGAGTTTCCGGCCGGCTCCGCTGGCTTCGAATTCGTCAGTAAACATTCGTGGATCAGCCAGTGGGGCATATCGTGGCACCTCGGAGTCGACGGCATCTCCTTGTTCTTGGTCGTTCTCACGGGGGTGTTGTTTCCGCTCGTGATCGTCGGCATCGACCCGCATCACGACGAGAAGCCGTACTTGGCGTGGATGCTGCTGCTAGAGGCCGGCGTTATGGGCAGTTTCTTAAGCCTCGACCTGTTCTTGTTCTTCGTGTTTTTCGAGATCGTGCTCGTGCCGATGTATTTTTTGATCGGCGGCTGGGGATATGACAAGCGTGTTTACGCGGCAACAAAGTTCTTCCTGTACACAATGGCAGGCTCGGCTTTCATGCTGGTGGGCATCGTCGCCACTGCCGTTCTCGCGCGCCGAGACACCGGCGCGCTCACATTCAACGTCATCGACATCGCCGAAAAGGCGCAATTCTCGACGGGCACGGGCCGGTGGTTATTCGTCGCCTTTGCAATCGCATTCGCGGTCAAGGTGCCATTGTTCCCGTTGCACACCTGGTTGCCAGATGCACACACGCAGGCTCCGACAGGCGGATCGGTAATCTTGGCTGGCGTGCTCTTGAAGATGGGCACGTTCGGTCTGCTGCGTTTCGGTGTGTACCTATTCCCCGAAGCGGCGGTGTGGGCGCGGCCAGCGATGTACACGCTCGCGGTGATCGGCATTCTGTACGGCGCGATCGCTGCCACCATGCAACGCGATCTCAAGCGACTTGTCGCATACTCGTCGGTTGCGCATCTGGGCTTCATTGTTCTCGGCATTTTCGCGCTCACCGCGCAGTCGATCACCGGAGGGGTAATGCAGATGATCAACCACGGCGTCTCGACCGGCGCGCTGTTCTTGCTGGTCGGCATGATTTACGATCGCCGCCACACGCGCGAGATTTCAGAACTCGGCGGCCTTCAACAGGTCGCGCCGATCTTCGCGGGTTTTTTCATGGTCGTGATGCTCTCGTCGATAGGCCTGCCTGGCCTGAATGGTTTCGTCGGCGAGTTCTTGATTTTGAGCGGGTCGTTCTCGACGGCGCGCTGGTGGGTTGTCGCAGCAACTGCAGGCGTGATTCTCTCGGCACTGTATTTGCTTTGGGCGTATCAGCGCGTGTTTCACGGCGAGCCCAATGAGGCAAACAGTTCTTTCCGCGACGTTTCGTTGCGCGAAGGATTGCTGCTGTCGGCGTTTGTTGCCGTGATCATGTTCACCGGCATCTACCCCAAGCCGATGCTGAGCCGCATCGAGCCGAGCGTCAAGGCGTTGATTGAACATGTCGAGCAACACTCAAATTATCGCCAGCCACATATCGCGGTCGAGGCCCCCAAGTGATCGCTGAGGTCGTGCCGTTTGTCGGCCCATCGATTCAGTGGTTCAACATCAGCCCGTTGCTGGCGTTGTTGGCCGGGGCATTGCTGTTGTTGGTGGTCGGCGCGTTGACACCGCAGTGGCCACGCGGTTTGTATGCCGCGGCTTCGTGCGCAACTAGCGCGGTCGCCGGCGCTCTGGCCGTCGTGCTGTGGGGTGATGTCGTTGGAGGCAAACCGCTAACGCTGATCGGGGGGGCGCTGTCGCTAGACCGCTTCGCATTGTTCGCGACGATCACGATCTGCATCGCGCTCGCCCTGGTGTCGCTGATCACCAATGATTATCTGCACCGCGAAGGACAAGATGCCCCAGAGATTTACGGGCTGTTTTTGACCGCCGCAATCGGGGCGATCATCATGGTCTCGGCCAACGACCTGCTGGTTTTATTCCTCGGCTTGGAAACGCTGAGCCTGTCGCTGTATGTGTTGGCCGCGAGCAATCGCAACAAGGCCAAGAGCGAGGAGGCCGGTCTCAAGTACTTCATTCTCGGCGGGTTCGCCTCGGCCTTTTTCTTGTACGGAGTCGCGTTCGTATTCGGCGCGGTCGGCTCAACAAATCTCGGCAAGATTGCCGTTGTGCTCGCCAAAGAACAGACGATCCCACACAACGACGCGCTTTTGCTGGTCGGCATCGCGTTAATGCTCGTGGGGTTCGCATTCAAGATTTCGCTCGTGCCGTTTCAGATGTGGACGCCAGATGTTTATGAAGGTGCGCCGACTCCGGTTACGGCCTATTTGTCGTCCGTCGGCAAGGTCGCCGCACTTGGCGCGCTCGTGCGGGTATTCGTCGTCGCCTTTCCGGCGCGCATGGATGACTGGCGCCCGGCCGTCACGGTTCTTGCGCTGCTGACTCTCGTTATCGGCGCGGTGCTCGCCGTGGTACAGACCGACGTCAAGCGCATGCTCGCGTACTCTTCGATCACTCACGCGGGTTTCATGTTGGTCGGCCTCGAGGCCGCCTCGCATCGTGGATCGCTTGGCGACAATACGGGTGTGTCGGCCACGCTCACATACCTATTGATCTATTCGGTCGTTGTTGTTGGAACTTTCGGCGTGGTCAGCCTCGCCGCCGGTCTTGGCGACACGGCGACTTCGGTCGACGACATGCGCGGCCTCGCCAAGCGTCGACCCGCGCTCGCGCTAGGGCTAACGGTGTTGTTGCTAGCGCAGGCCGGCGTGCCGTTGACGAGCGGATTCGTCGCCAAGTTCGGCGTAATTCAAGCGGCGGTCAATGCGGGTAGTTACGCGCTAGCCGTTGCGGCGATGGTTTCGGCTGTGATTGCGGCATTCTTGTATTTGCGAATCATGGTCAGCGTCTGGCTGCACGATCCGAGGGATGCCGCACCGATGGACGTGCCGCTTGCTTCTGCGCTGGCGATCGGATTTGCCGTGGCGTTCACGCTGATTATCGGGTTCTTCCCAGGATGGCTACTTGATACCGCCCGCGATCTTGCCCAATTCGCCAGCCTGTAACTAGCGAGTCGCCGCAATCAAGGCGTTGAACAACCC
This sequence comes from Ilumatobacteraceae bacterium, assembly GCA_046596615.1. GTDB lineage: Bacteria > Actinomycetota > Acidimicrobiia > Acidimicrobiales > Ilumatobacteraceae > UBA3006. Next base: position 8,185 of record JBKJMC010000213.1, read on the forward strand.
CTGTTGCTGAGCATCGGTCGCGGCGTCGTCTTCGGGGTGCCACTGCACTCCCACTATCCATTTGGCGGTGCGGTGTTCGACTGCCTCGATTACACCATCAAAACTGTGCGCCACGACCTGTAGGTCGGATGCGACCCGATCAATTGACTGGTGGTGGTACGAGTGCCCGCCCCCTGGCCTTAAAGTGCCCATGGCTTGGGCGACGCGCGATCCCTCATTCACCTCAACCGGATGATATGTATCCCAATGCGAGTCGCTGTCGGCGATTGTGTCGACGAGATGCTGGTGCAGCGTGCCGCCAAGGGCCACATTTAGAACCTGAATACCTCGACAGATCGCCAGAACTGGTTTGTCCATCGCGATAGCGGCCCGTACTATCGCGAATTCGACCGTGTCATGCTCGGCGACGATTCCGTAGATTGCGTCGCTCGATTGTGTCTGGCCGTAAAGCGCCGGGTCTAGATCGCCTCCTCCATGAAGCAACACCGCATCTGTGCGTTCAACGAGCGAATCAATGTGTGAAAGTGTCGACTCAAGGGGCGGTACGGTAAGCGCGACACCACCACCGCGCGCAACCGCTTCGGAGTATCGCCGGCCACTTGCAATTGCAGCCTCACGCACGCCCTTGGCCTCTGGCGACAAACGCCCCGGTATCAAAACGATTGGCTTCATCGGCCCGTTATCGCCGATATCTCGTAGCCCTCGGCCTTGGCCGCGCTAAGAATCAAGTCGGCGTGCTCCGCGCCGCGAACCTCAACGGTAATTTGCACGCCGGTCTCGCGCACGGCAAAATCGAGCCCTTCGCGTACGTGCTGCACTTCGATCAAGTTCGCGTCCATGTTCGCAAAAATAGTTAACAACCGAGCGAGTCCACCTGGTCGATCTGGCAGTCGCGTGAATACGATCAGTCGGCGGCCGGCCTCGGTCTCGTGGCGACGAATCAAGTTGGGGATCAAACCGAGATCGACATTGCCGCCAGAGAGCACGACGCACGTGGTGCCGGTTCGTGCCGGGGTAACGCGCCCAGTCAACAACGCCGATACGCCGACGGCACCACCGCCTTCCACGAATAATCGCGAATGCTCCATCAGCAACATCATCGCGTCAGCGACGCTGCTCTCGTCAACGGCGACGATTTCATCGACCCATTTGTCGACTAGCGGGCGAGTGATGATTCCGGGCTTCTTTACGGCGATCCCGTCCGCCAAAGTTGGCACCGGCCCAGGTGCAACATCACCATTAATAAAGGGCGCGCATGAAGAAATCTGCACGCCGATTACGCGGATGCTCGGCTTTTGCAATTTGATCGCGATCGCCACGCCGCTAAGCAAGCCGCCACCGCCCAGCGGCACAATAACTTGTGCGAGGTCGTCAATGTCTTCCAAAAGCTCGAGCCCCAACGTTGCCTGGCCGGCGACGACATCGAGGTCATCGAACGGATGACAAAATGCCGTTTTCGCTTCTATGCCGCGAGCGCGCGCCAAAATAATTGCGCTGTCGACATTATCGCCACCCTCAAGTACCGTGGCGCCGAACCTGCGGCTTGCGGCAATTTTCGATAGCGACGCGCCTTTGGGGACAAAGATCTCGCACCTAACGCCAGCCAACTGGGCCGCGAGCGCGAGCGCCTGAGCGTGATTACCGGCGCTGCCGGTCACGACTCCGTTTCGCGCCGCCTCGCCAAGGCGGGAGACCTTGTTTAGCGCGCCGCGAATCTTAAACACGCCCGTGCGCTGGAGGTTCTCTGCCTTGAGCACGACCTCGCCGCCGAGCGACTCGCTCAAATATGCCGAGCGCACAATCGGTGTGTGCTGTACGGTCGCGGCCCCGGCCGCCCGCGCGGCTCGAATTTCATCGAGTCCAATTTCGGTCGCGTTGCTGTTCGTCCCCATACCTCGTCTACGGTATCTCTATGCGCGCGTTACTTATCGCTAACTCGACCGACGCCGATGCGGGCTATGTGGGCCAGCGTTTCGCCGATTTTGATTTTGAGTTTCGTCATCTTCAGCGCGAGTACCCGACACAGTGGCCGACTCTTGACGGCGTCGACCTCGTCGTCTTGCTCGGGTCGGAGTGGTCGGTGTATTGGGATGACAACCACAGAAGCGTCGCCGCCGAGGGCGAGTTGATTCGCGAGGCGCATCGCCGCGGGATCCCGCTATTTGGCATTTGCTACGGCGCGCAGATCATCGCCACGGCGCTAGGCGGCAGCGCCGAGCGGGCCAAGAAGCCGGAGATCGGCTGGCACGACGTGATTACTACACCTACTTATAGTGTGCTCGCCGGTACCTGGATGCAATGGCACTACGACACGTTCACGGCGCCAGCCGGGGCCCAGATTCTGGCCCTCAGCGACGCCGGCCCGCAGGCCCTGCAGATTGGGCGAACCTTCGCCACCCAATTTCACCCCGAAGCCAACGAGGCCATAATCACTCGCTGGATGGGCGGCAATGGCGCGGCCGAACTCGCCAGCCAGGGCATATCGCCGGCCTCCTTGATAGAGAGAACTCGCAGCGAAGTGGCCCGCAGCGGGGTGGCCGCGGCGCAGGTTGTGAACTGGTTTTTGAGCGATGTCGCGGTTACCCCGATGCCTAAAGCCAAGGGCCGCAATTAACCTGCTGTGGCCAGAGCTACCTGCGGTAATTAGTCACACCTGTTATCGATGCAGTCAATGTCCTTGTTGTCACTCCATTAATTCTCTGGGTCATTAGTTCTTCTAGTCAATAGCCCAAGTAGTAGTTTTGAGCGCTGATGTCCCCCTTTCTGAGGTCGTTTCTTACTGTGGCGTGGTTCGGCATGGCTGCCGTGCTCGTGGCAGGGTTGTTGCTGTGGATCTCGTCGTTGCTGCGACCGTCAAAGCCAAATCGCGAAAAGTTGTTGACGTATGAGAGCGGCGTCGACCCAGTTGGCGAAGGTTGGTCGCAGAGCCAGATTCGATATTACATCTTCGCTTTGCTGTTTGTAATATTCGATGTCGAGACCGTGTTCATCTTTCCGTGGGCAACTCAGCTCGAGCGCTACGGCGCGTTCGGTTTGGTCGAGATGGGAGTATTCGTATTTATCTTGCTGTTGGGCCTCGTGTACGCGTGGCGCAAGGGCGTACTGAGATGGGTGTAACTATATGGGCCTTGTAGATCGCGGGCGTTTGCCAAAACCGTTGACGTCGTTGTTCAACCTCGGTCGCAGCTACAGCCTGTGGGTTTACCAATGGGGTCTGGCGTGTTGCGCAATCGAGATGGGTGCCGCATTCGGATCGCCGCGTTACGACGTGATGCGTCTTGGAGTGATTCCATTACCGGCGAGCCCGCGTCAGGCCGACCTAGTCGTCATCTCTGGCACCGTCACCGACAAGATGGCGCCCGCGATCAAACGCCTCTACGAACAGATGCCAGAACCGAAGTACGTAATCTCGATGGGCAGTTGCGCAAACTGCGGCGGTCCGTATTGGGATAGTTACTCGGTAACCAAGGGTGTCGATCAGATTATTCCGGTTGATGTGTATGTGCCCGGTTGCCCGCCGCGGCCAGAAGCTTTGCTTGAAGGAATTGTGCTTTTGCAACAACGAATCAAGAACGAAGACATGGGCGCGCGTTGGCGCGGCGAAGGAACGGTCTCGATGGACGCGCATAGCGACGCATCGGCGGAGGCAGAAAGGCGCGGTGAACCAGTTGTCGCAAAACGCTGACACAACCGTGACTGCATTGGTCGACGCAGCAGTTGACATCGGTCGCCAAGAATTGCTCGCCGCCGTGCGCGCAGCGCTAGGCGATGCCGTAGTTGAGACGCACATCAGACCCGGCGACGACATTTGGGTGCGCCTGAGCACGGGCTCGTGGCGCGCCAGCCTCGAACGCCTGCGCGACGATCTCGGCTTCGACTATTTCTCTTTCCTCTCGGCGATCGATTGGTTGCCCTCGCCATTTGGACGAGGCGAGGACGACCCGACCGAGCCGCCACCAGTGCGCGATGCCACGATCAGGCCAGGCTATGCGGGCGGCGACACACGCATGCAGGTGTTCGCGCGGTTAGTAAATTCGCAAACAAAAGTTGGCATCACCCTCAAGGTAGACGTGCCAGACGGAGCGCCAG
>JBKJMC010000132.1:0-10464 GCA_046596615.1 Ilumatobacteraceae bacterium
AATTCAACCGCAGACTTATAGGTGTCTGGTTATCGCTGGTGTCATACGGTGTGGGACGCAGCATCGGCGATCTCGCGGGCATCGAGCGGGTTCATCGCCATGTCCACCGCCAGCCACAATGTGTAACTAATCGGATAGCCACCGACGCCGACTATCAAAGCCACAACCGCGGTCAAACCGATGAGCGGCCACGTCGAAACCTCTGGATAAGTCGCCACGACACCGACAACCATCACCACCAGCAGCGAACCAAAAGTCAACAACACGTTCATCGCCACCGCGCCGAGCATGAAGCCGACCCTGTTGCGCTGCCAGTCGAGCCCGCACCCGCGACAGCGTGGTAAAAGCTTGAACCAACCATTAAAAAACGCGCTCCGGTCGGCGCAATTTGGGCAACGACGCATCAACCCGCGAGCAAGTAATCGCCGGACCGAAATTTTCAATCGGACTCAGCCAATGAGTTCGTCGACAAATTCACCGAACACGTCGGCGTAATGCATTGCGTCGGCATCGGTATGAAGCACCGAAATCAGCCACTGCTCGTCTAGCCCCGGCGGCAGCAACACGCCGCGATTAATACCGTGTATCCATTGCGCGAAAGCCAAATCGAAATCGGTTGCCTTGTAGTCCCGATAATTGCGAATCTGTTCGGGCGCCCACGTCACGCAACCCTTCGCGCCAAACTGCACGGCGTGCGCCGGCAGTTCGGCTTCAGTTATAAGCGCGCCGACGGCGTCGACCAACATTGTGTTGCGCGCGATCGTGGTCGCCGTCGCCTCGACCGTGCACACTTCGGTCAACACGGCCTTCGCGGCAGCCATGCACAACGGGTTGCCGTTGTATGTGCCTAGGTGAACAACATGTCCGCTCGTGATCAGGTCCATATATTCCTGCTTGCCGCCGAACGCGCCGAGCGGCAAACCGCCGCCGATCGATTTGGCGAGCGCCACTAGATCTGGTTGCACGCCGACGAAACCAGTAGCGCCACCCCATCCCGCGGTAATGCCGGTCTTGACTTCGTCAAAGACGAGCAGCGTGCCGTAGCGCTGCGTGATCTCGCGCACCTGCTGCAGATAATTGGGCTGCGGCAAACAGATGCCAATGTTCTCCATTGCCGGTTCAACGATGAAACACGCCACCTCGCGCGATTGCAAAGCGCGCTCGAGTGCGGCCGCGTCGTTGTACGGGATCACGATCGTGTCGCGCACAACGTTCGACGAAATGCCGGCCGACGAGGGCACCGAAAATGGGGCGTCCGCGGGGCCGGCCAAGTGCAGCGGCGGCTTCATCGACACCATTACCTCGTCGTGATGGCCGTGGTACCCGCCCTCTACCTTGACGATCTTGTCGCGGCCGGTGGCGGCGCGCGCCACGCGAATTGCATCCATCGTGCTCTCGGTGCCGGAGTTCGTGAAGCGCCACATCGGCAGGCCGTAACGTGCGGCCAACATTTCGGCAACCTCGGCATTGGCCTCGCACGGGTTGACGAACAGCGTGCCCTCTGCGAGTTGTCGTTCTACCGCCGCCAGTACTGCCGGGTGACGGTGACCGACGAACAGCGCGCCGAAGCCCATGTCGAAGTCGGTGTACTCGTTGCCATCGACGTCGTGCATCTTGGGGCCGTTGGCCGAACGGATGACGATCGGGTACGGGTCATAAGCCTGAAAACTTGACGGCACCCCGAGTGGCAGCACCTTTCGCGCCCGAGCATTTGCTCGTTGCGAGGCCTTCGTACGCTCTGCGTATGTTGCCAGTTCTCGTGTAGTGATCTCTTTGGCTCGATCAGCCAGAGAGAACCGCAGCGTGGAATCCATCGCTGACATGATTATCAACTCCAATAATTGCGTCCCCGACAGCCTACACTAAAGACGCCTTGGTGGGCGTAGCTCAGTTGGTTAGAGCGCCAGGTTGTGGTCCTGGAGGCCGGGGGTTCGAGACCCCTCGTCCACCCAAATTTTTAAATTTTACGAACTCAATGACAACACCTTCGTCGCGGCAGGTCAATTGATTTTCCGCCGAGAGCGTAAAACACAGCCGGACTAGCAACAAGTCCAACGAGCAGACCTAAATCTGCTCGGCTAATGATAAAACCACAAACAAAAGGCACGAGAAACGCTACGAGGACCGCAAGCCTGACTACGCGTCGTAAGGCCATATGTCAATTTTAGCCTTACCGATAACGTATTCCTATTTTTTGCTCCCGCGTTACGGCTTGACCAGTTCGGCAAAGACCACAATATTCTTTTCATTTTGTTGGGTCTTGAGCGAGTAGCCACCGCATGTAATTAAGCGCAACCCCGCAAAATTTATATTTCCATAGACAGTCTTGGTCGGAAATGCGGTCTTGTCATACAATTGGACTTGCGTCACGCGAAATGTGGCAACGCTTCCATCTTGACGACTTACGCTAATGCGGTCATTGATCTTGAGAAGGCCGAGGCTACGGAAGACTGCTGGTCGCTTGTCCCAGTTGTTATGGCCGACGATGATGGCAGGACCAACTTCGCCGGGAGTTGGAGCGCCTCGGTACCAGCCCGCAGGAAACCCGCTGCGGGTGACTTCAAGGGACCCATTCGATGTCAGCCCAACGCTTGTCAGATTCGTATCTACACCAATCGCCGGGATCTGCAGACGCATTGGAGTAGATTTACGCATTGGCGCGCCGGGCAACGCCAACGAAGAGATGCGCTCGATTTCTGATAATCGTACGGAAATGCCGAAGGCTCGACCTTGACCAGATGTCACTGGGCCTACTGGCGGCACAACTTGGACGGGAACGGTCGTGGTCGTGGTCGTAGTCGTTGCGGCCACAGTTGTAGTTGTCGCGGCCACAGTCGTAGTTGTCGTAGTAGTTGGCACGACGGCCGCGCAAGTTGGCCTGGTAATGGTGTTGGTGTCCATGGTAACTGCGCCGTTGGGAGCCAAAACCCGACCCTCAACTGTCGCGCTCGTCGTCAGCGTGATGCTCGTCAGAGCAATAATCGACCCGCGGAAAGTTGAACCGGTACCAAGCGTCGCCGAACTTCCGACTTGCCAAAACACATTGCAGGCTTGGGCGCCGTTGGAAAGCACGACGCTGCTTCCTGATGCGGTGGTGAGCGAAGACCCGGCCTGAAACACAAACACGGCATCCGAATTGCCAGCGGCGTTGAGCGTAAGGGCGCCCGTAAGGCCAATTGACGACGACGACGTGTAAACGCCGGCGGTTAGTGTCTGCCCGCCAAGATCTCCCGAGATTGCATTCGTCGAAGTTTGTCCTGCTGCCGAGTTATAGGCCGTGACGAGATCCGTCTTGGCACTTTGGGTAACGCCGTCGCCGGCGTGATTGGTTCCGGTAATTGTTATCGTCGAACTGCCCGTAATTGTCAAAGTCGGGTACGTACCCATATCGCCGTTGAGCGTCGTTGCTCCAGTATTTGTAATGCCGGAGCCAGCGAGAACGACAAAACTATTGGCGGCTCCGAGAGACACGGCAGTTGCCGCTTGGGCGCTTCCAGACAGTGAGACAAGCACAACCGGCACGAAAAACACCACGGCGACGAGCGCGGCACGCGCCTTGGCTCCGGCACCGCTGAAATATGAATTAATACGCTCCGATGCAATCTTCATGGTTTGTCCTTTGTGATCAAATTCATTACCGCAAATCTATCACGAACTCCGACATCGTAAGTACCGTCGTTGAAACGGGATTCCATTATTCACACGTTAAAGGTCGCGGCTGAATATCTGATTAAATCCCGCATTTCTAAAATCGCTCCCGGTGCTATAGGCTCTGCGACCGATAGTTGTTTGCCCCTCTAGCTCAGTTGGTTAGAGCAACGGACTCTTAATCCGCAGGTCCTCGGTTCGAATCCGAGGGGGGGCACAATTGCGTCGCTTCGGCGACCGCCATGTCGAGCGAGAAGCGGCAAGACCGGACGAGATGAGCTATATCTAATTTACAGATACTCACCTATGTGTCTATCTCGTTACCCTTCGGTAGGTACACTTCGGGTATGTTCATTTTCGCGATTATCTCACTTGTATCAATCATTTTTGTTCACAGAGCCGTTTTGGCAGCGGTTCGCAGTTTCGATGGCTATGGATCAATCGACCGCCCCGCCGCCCCAGCCGCCGCGCCCGTTTATTACAGTCTGCTGCGCTCGTAACTAGCGCGCGGTGCCCTAGCGGCCAAGCGAAAAACTTCTAGGCGCGAGAGAAGGCGCTGACCACCTCAACATGAGGCGTGTGCGGAAATAGATCTAGAACGGTGGCCTCGTTGCACTTGTAACCAGCGTCGAGCAGCAGCCGCGTGTCGCGGGCTCCGGCGACGGCATCGCAGCTGACCAATATAATTCTCCGCGCCTCGGTATTCACGAGCGCCTCAACACCAGCCGCTCCGAGACCGTTGCGCGCGGGGTCGGCGATCACAAGGCCGGCGAGTTCGCCGCTCCACTGCTCAACAGAAACTTGCACGATGCTGGCGTTGTGCTGTTCGAGGTTGACGACGGCATCGTGGCACGACGATGTGTTCGATTCGACGAGCGTCATCGGCACGTCGTGACCGAGAAGAGTCGCCGAGAACAGCCCCACGCCGCCATAGGCGTCGATCACCGTACCGTCGGCGCCAGAAAGCGCTCGCTCGCCCGCCGCGCGGCGAACCGCGTCGACCAGCAACTCGGCACCCTCCAGTGACGACTGAAAGAAACTCGACATCGTGACTTGAAACTTTGTGCCGTGCACAATTTCGTGAATCTTGGCGTCGTGGCCAACTGCAACGCCCGCTGGAAGACCAGTGACCGCTCCGCGGCCGTCTTTGTCGTGCACCCACGCCGCGCGCTCGCCCGTCGCCGCTCCGCAGCGCAGCGTCAGCTCATCGGCCTTGTAGACATTTAGTTCTGCAATTAGCTCGTTTAGCAACGGGTGCGCAACTAGGCAAATCGGAGTGTCGACGACATCGTGTGTCGACTCACGGCGAAACCCGAGGCGACTGTTGGCATCGACCGCCATGCGCAGAGTCGTACGCGCGCCCCGGTCGGCAACGCGACCGCCCGCGACAACCTCAATGTCCGTGACCTTGCCGTTGCGACGCAGTGCCTCGCGCACGATCTCGAGTTTTGCGGTCATCTGCGCGTCAACCGCGAGATGTTGCCAAGAGCACCCGCCGCAGCCGCGGGCGACGTGCTCGCACGGCGGCGCAATTCGGCTCGGCGAAGCGGTGACGATATTGGTAAGTCGACCGCGAGCGAAGTCTTTCTTGGTGTGCGTGATCTCAACATCAACTACCTCGTTAGGCAAGGCACCGGGTACGAACACCACTCGCCCATCACCGAGACGGCCAAGCGCGTCGCCGCCGGCGACGAGCCGCTCGATTTGCACCTGTTGTGATTCCACGCGCGTGACTCTACGGCATTAACACGCAGTTAGGTCGCGACGCCTATGCATCACAACTAGGCTGATTGCGTGACAATGCCGATTCAGATCGCTCCTTCGGTTTTGCCGGTCGATTTTTCGAAACTCGGCGAGGCGATCGTTGCCCTCGACGCCGCAGGAGTAGACCTAATTCAATGGGACGTGATGGATGGGCAGTTCGTGCCCAACCTGACATTTGGCCCTGACGTAATTGCCTCGACTCGCGCGCTCACCAAGTTGCCCTTCGAGGCACATCTGATGGTGCTTACTCCTGACGTGATGGCCAAGCGCTACATCGAGGCTGGCTGTCAGCGACTGATCGTGCACGCGGAGGCCTGCGCGCACCTGCACCGCACGCTTGGCAACATCGCCGACCTTGGCGCAACCGCCGCGGTTGCACTCAACCCTTCGACGCCCGCCAGCGTGATTGAGCACGTGCTAGATCTCGTAGACCTCGTCTTGGTGATGACGGTTAACCCGGGCTTTGGCGGCCAGAGTTACATCTCCGAGATGGAGCCCAAGATTGCCGAAGTTCGCGCGATGATCAACAACGCTGGGCTCGCCGACATCGTCAACGTCGAAGTCGACGGCGGCATCGGGCCAAAGACGATTGCGGGAGCGGCAGCCGCCGGCGCCAACGTTCTGGTCGCCGGAAGTGCGCTGTTCAAAGACCCCAAGGGTCTCGGTCATGCAGTTAGCGAGTTGCGCGCAGCGGCCACCGCCGCGTTTTCAGCGAAATAGCTGCTTGACGATTACTGCACCGGTTAGCAGCGCCAGCACAAGCCCAACGGCGACCACGATCGCCAGTATCAACTGCCATTGATTGTGCAACAGCGGCGAGAGAATTCCCGTGTCAATAGTTGTGCCGTCGTCGTTTAGCGTGCGAATTGGGTCTTCGAAATTTGGGCAAGCGATACCTTGGTCGCTTACGCCGCCGCTCGCTCCGCCACCGAATAGTTCTGCGGACTCGCGCACTTTAGAAACAAGGATCGGCGAGTTGACTGCGCTGGCCGCACCAACCAAGTAGCGCTTCGACTCTGTTAAAAACTTCGCCTCGCGACCGTACCGCACGCTGACTGTTTCGTTTTCGGAGGTGTCGATTGTCGAGTAACCGCCGAGCGATCCGGCGCGAACCTGCAGATCGGAAAAGATTGCAGTGGTGTCGTCGAGTTTGGTCAGCGTTCCGACGAACACAACCTGCGGATCGCTCGGGCCAGCGCAACCGATCGGGATAGTCGTGACCGCCGATGGGTTTAACGGTGCGACGACCAAGGGGGCGCCGTCGACGCCGCCCTGCTCATCGATCGCTTCTGGCGGCGGCTCGGTGGTGCCGGTTGCAAGCGCGGGCGTGGCAACCCCGAACGCCAAGCAAATAAATGTGGCGATACAAACAACTAGGCGACGCACGCCTACAACTTTACCGACCTGTGAAACGAGGGTCGCGCTTCTCGTTGAATGCCTTTAAAGCCTCGAGCGTGTCTTTGGTCGAAAAATTGATCGTCTGCGCGGCGCCCTCGTCGTCGAGCGCCTCTTCGAGAGTGACGTTGGCAGAGTTGTTGAGTAGTCGCTTTGTCTGCGCCAGCGCGATCGGTGGCCCGGCGGCGAGTCGCGCGGCCCAGCCGGCGACGAACGCATCAATTTCAGTGTCGGCGACGACTCGGTTCACGAGTCCGATTTGCTCGGCCTCTTTGGAGCCCACAATGTCGGCGAAGAACGCAAGTTCTTTGGCGCGGTGCAGACCAACGCGCCGAGGCAATACCCACGAGCCGCCGAAATCTACCGATAGACCGCGCTTAGCAAAAATTTCTGAAAACCGCGCGGTGTCCGATGCCACCACCAGGTCGCAGATCAGCGCCATGTTGCATCCTGCGCCGACCGCGACACCGCGCACCTTAGCGATTGTCGGTTGCGGGATGCGAGCGAGGGCCAGGCAAACATCGGTGATGCCGCGCATCGCGGCCAGCTGGTGCCTGTCGGCGCGTTGCTCGCCGCCGCCGCCCAAGTCGGCGCCCGAACAAAACTCGCCGCCCGCGCCAGTGAGCACCATCACGCGGTCCGTGTCGCGGCTGGCTACGTCGCGAAATGTTTCGAGCAACTCCGCCCACATCGTCTGGTTGGCCGCATTTTTCTTGGCAGGGCGGTTCATCGTCACAGTTACGACGCCGTCTTGACGCAGAACCTCGAGAGTCTCCATTGCAACGACGATACTTGACGGATGGGATTCAATCCGACTCGCAAACGCGTCAAGCGCGCCAGCGACTACGCGATAGTCGGAAGCGCGTTTCTGATAATCGCGGGTCTACTTGTGTGGGCGCTACGGGGCTGATGTTGCCCGAGTCGAGATGAGCATGTGGGACGGAACATTTGGAGACGTAGAGGTGCGCCGCGTGCAACCGTACGAGGCCACGAAGGAGTACGTGTGCCCCGGATGCAACCGCGAGATATCAATCGGCACGGGACACTATGTGTGCGTGCCGGCCGACGCGGCCGACCTGCGACGCCACTGGCACTACGCGTGCTGGGATAATCGCACGCCACGACGAGCCGTCACTGAAAATTAAATCGATCGATTGCCTCTCGCCAATGCGGTTGCGTCGAGCAATTCTGCGGCTTGCGCCGCGGTGAGCGCGCCATCGTCAATGGCGATGTCGATCAGCGCACGATGCTCGGCTAACGCCTTCTTGACAAGGGCTGCGACGCGGTCGTAACCGAGCAGCATGTTGAGCCTGGTGGCAATCGCAGGCGTGACGCCGGCATAGAACGCGCAACGGTCAATATCGGCCTCGATGCCGTCGACGCAGCGTTGGGCAAAAAGCGTGCAGGCCCTGGTGAGCAAGTGAATTGACTCAAGCAGATTGGCGGCTATCAACGGCTGGTAGGTGTTCAACTCGAATGTTCCCTGTGATCCGGCAAAGGCGATCGCGGCATCATTGCCAAACACCTGCACGGCCACTTGGGTAACCATCTCGCACATCACCGGGTTGACCTTGCCCGGCATGATTGATGAGCCCGCCTGCAACTCGGGCAGATGTATTTCACCAAGACCAGTCGCCGGACCCGACGCCATTAGGCGAATGTCGTTGGCGATCTTGAAAAGCGCGATCGCCAGTCCGCGAAGATGACTTGATGCTTCGACGAGGCTGTCGCGCGATGCCTGAGACGCGAATCGACTTGGCGCAATCGACAGGTCGATGCCATATCGACCCGCGATGCGGGCGACCACCGCGGCACCGAACTCTGGCGCGGCATTTAGTCCGTTGCCGACCGCAGTACCGCCGAGGGGCACCCGGCCCAGACGCGGCAGCGAAGTTTGCAGGCGCTCGCTCGCTTCGCGCAATTGCGCTGCGTAACCTTCGAACTCGTCGCCGAGAAAGATGGGTACGGCATCCATAAGGTGCGTGCGACCGGCCTTGACCACATCGGCAAACCGAGCCGCGGCGTTATCTAGTGACGTCGTCAATACAGACACGGCCGGTTGCAGCGACCGTTGGATCTGAACCGACGCGGCGATCGCCACGGCTGTCGGGAACGCGTCGTTCGACGACTGCCCGGCATTGACATGATCATTGGGATGAACGAAAAGCCCCGAGGAATCGCCAGCCAGCCGGGCGACAACCTCGTTGACGTTCATGTTCGTCGACGTACCGGAACCCGTTTGGAATACGTCGATAAGGAAGTGTTCGTCGTGTTCCCCCGTCTCGACCGCCGACGCGGCCGCGGCGATTGCCGCGAAGCGAGCGGCGTCGTCGCCGACTAGATCGGCACCGTTGACGAATGCGGCGTCGACCTTGATTGCCGCGAGTGCGTGCACGACCTCGATCGACAATGGTTGGCCGGACACGTCGAAGTTGACCAACGCCAATTCAGTCTCGTGTCCCCACAGTGGTTGCGATGGGCCTTTGATCGCCATTCGGATCCTCTTTACTTCAAGTACAACAGATTGTAGTGACGTTATAGCGCCTAGAACGCGTCGATCAATATCTCAAGTTGCGCTCCGAGCACGCAGGCAACATCGAATCGCAGGCTAGTTACTTTCAATTTCTGCTCGGCACGAATTTCGGTCAGCATCGCGGCCGTGGCGCGCCGCAAGCGCAGTTGCTTGGTCGGGGTCACCGCCTCGGCTGGCGTGCCAAATGCACTACTCGCCCGCGCCTTAACCTCGCAAACGATCAGCGTGTCGCCGAGCATCGCCACAACGTCTAATTCACCGCGGGAGCACCGCCAGTTGCGCGCGATTATTTGATAACCGTTGCGCTCGTACCACCTGGCGACTAAATCTTCGGCCCACTTGCCGCGCGCGGTTCGCGCCGCCGCAGTTGCTCGACTAGCTGCCCGACCGGTCGCTACAGGTCGATGCGGGGCAACTCTTCGACGTTGAGGTCTTTGAAACTGAGCACTCGCACTCGCGGCACGAAACGGCTCTTGCGGTACATGTCCCAAACCCATGCGTCTGTCAACACCACTTCTACTATCGGACGCGGCCCCTCGGACAGCACCTTCACATCAACATTGTTGGCCAGATAAAACCGGCGATCCGTCTCGACGGCGAAGCGAAACATGCTGACGACATCTTGGTACTCGTGAGCAAGCTGCAGTTCGCGCTCGGCCTCGAAATTTTCTAGATCGTCAGTGTTCAACTACGCCAACATTCAATGTGTGCGGCTGGTGACGAAATTGGCAAATTAAATTTCGCGCTTTTCGCGAATCTTTGCCGACTTGCCGGTGCGCTCGCGCAGGTATCGCAACTTGGCACGACGAACGTCGCCGCGCTTGACAATCTCGAGTTTTGCAACCGACGGGCTGTGCATCGGGAAGGTGCGCTCAACGCCGACGCCGTAACTGATCTTGCGGACCGTGTAAGACTCGGAAATGCCCGAACCAGCAATGGCCATGACGTTGCCCTGAAAAATCTGGACGCGCTCTTTGCCGCTCTCGACGACTCGCACATGCACTTTGACTTCGTCGCCGGGGCCGACGCGCGGGATGTCGGTGCGGAGGTATTGGTTGTCAACGATGTCTGTGGACTTCATGGAAACAGTTCCTAACTTGCTAATTGGGGAAACTAAAAGGATA
>JBKJMC010000147.1:0-12819 GCA_046596615.1 Ilumatobacteraceae bacterium
ACGGCATCGACGAGGCCGCGGCAAAAACGCGCAACACGATTTCCGGGAAGGCCAGTCTTCTGTCGCGGGAGATCGTGTCAGAAGCAATGTCTCTGCGCGGCTTGTACCGCGTGCGCCGCGGCGATCTGCTGTATCAAATCGCCAAGGCAAACTGCTGTGCTGGTTATCGCGATCTTGGCGAGTCGGATGCCATTAGATACGTCTTCTTCGGCACAGAGTTTGATCTCGCGAACACGCGGGCACTCTTTGCTGCGGCAGAAATGCTCGCACTTCGGGTTATGCCGCGGGGCGATCGCTCGTGGCGAACGGCTTGGTGGCACGGATTTACACGCGGCATCATGGAAAAATTACACATCGCCAATCGCGAGTTTGTGCGCGAGCACAAAGGTGAGAGCGCAGCCATAGCACTCGTAGAACGAAGTGAACATGCCGAGACCGAGATGAAGGCTCGCATCAATTTTGGTTTACGCTCGACCCGCGGCTACATCAGCGGTTCAATGAAGGCATTCACGGATGGCCAGCGCGCTGCGGGCGGCTTCTATAGCGGCAAAAATTCGGTAGATACAAACCTTCCACGAAGCCTCAATGGATGACGGTTCTTAAAAGTTATGCGACGAGGCTGCAAGAATCGCCGGCCAGTTCGCGAAATCTGCGACGACCCCCACGTCGCTTATGTATGCGGCTGAGTTGCTGGCCGATGAGATTTTGCCGAGTCGAAGGCTGACGCTCGCCCAAGCACGGTTGCAGTGTCACAGCTGACCCTCTTGCCCGAACTGGCCCACCTGCTAGCGGTGGACGACTACCCACAACTAACAGAAAGATTAATTGCTTAGCACATTTACAAGGTCGAAAATTTCGGATATAAATGTCTCAATCGGCAATTGTGGCGCGCTAAGTCACACATCTCCCTACATCAACATTAATAATGAAGGGATTAAGAGATGAACGCCCAACCGCTTGTCAATATCAACCGATTTGAGGCGCTGGTGACCGAAAACAAAGACGAGGACATGAACGGGCCGGCGACTTTTGGAGTCGTCCGATTGCTTGCCGCGCACATTGATTCTGCATTTTCTCAGATTCAAGGCAGTCTGATTCGGCTCGATGACAAG
Organism: Ilumatobacteraceae bacterium; assembly: GCA_046596615.1. GTDB lineage: Bacteria > Actinomycetota > Acidimicrobiia > Acidimicrobiales > Ilumatobacteraceae > UBA3006. The sequence goes on from JBKJMC010000147.1 coordinate 1,113, forward strand.
ATTGACAATCTCGAACGACGGCTCGAAGACAAGATTGATATTCTCGAACGACGGCTCAATGACAAGATTGACGGCCTCGAACAGAAACTCACCGCACGAATCGACGGCCTCGAACAACGTCTCGACGACAAGATTGACAGCAAGGTCGACGGCCTCGAAATCAGGTTGCGATCAGAACTAACCGCCAATCATGGAATCATCATGGATCAGTTCGCCCAGCGAGCCAATTCAGACAGGTTTATCAAAGTCGGATTTGCAGTCGCCGTAATCGGGGTCTTGGTTCAGACAACCCTCCAGATGGGACTAGCGGCATTCGGCTGACTAGAACTCTGAGCGCACCCTCCAAAGTTCTGGAAATACAGGCTTGAATAGAGTCGACGCCAAGTAGGCGGCTCCGGACGAACCACCCGTGCCCATCTTCGCCCCGATGGTGCGCTCAACCATCTTTACGTGGCGGTAGCGCCACTCTTGTAAACCTTCATCGATATCAACAAGGCGCTCGAGGATCATTGCGGCCTCGGGGTCATTGCGATAGATGTTGATCAGCATTTCGTCCATTGCCTGCTCTCCCGGTGCGGCGATATGTTTGCGAGATGCCAAATAGATGAGCAACGAAAGCCAAATCCCGCGCTGATCATGGATTCGCCCGCTCAGCAATAACTCAATTTTGCGAAATTGCGCCGACTGAAATCCGCTCGCAGCATCTAGGCGATCGCGGAAGGTGTTGAACTGCAGCGGCGTCATCGTCTCCAAAATATCGACCTGCCCGACAAGGGTCTTCATGATCGTGCGCACACGACCAAGCAAACCAAGCGACAAGTGAGTGTCACCACTTTCAAGAGTTCGTTGCGCCTGGCGCATTTCGTGCAGTAAAGACTTAAACCACAACTCATACGTTTGATGGATAATGATGAATAGCAACTCATCATGTTCAGGACCGTCAGAGAGCGGCGACTGCAGTCTGAGAATCTCGTCGATTCTCAGGTACGACGTGTACGTGACTGCAGCGTCTGAAGAACCGGGATCGTTCTTGTCTGGCATAATGTAAGCGTATGCCGACTAGCGCCAGAGACATAACTTCGCGCGCCTATGCCGAGAATCTCGACGCCAGCGATCCGCTCGCCCATTTCCGCGATGAATTTCTAATAACCGACCCAAACAAGTGCTACCTCGATGGCAACTCACTTGGGCGACTACCGATACTGACAATAGAGCGCATTAATGACTACCTAACAAACGAGTGGGGCGAGCAAATCGTCGACGGGTGGCAATCGTGGATTGACGAAGCGCAAAGCACGGGAGACTTAGTAGGCCGCTCGTCGTTGGGTGCGGCGGCGGGGCAGGTGCTTGTCGTCGATACGACGAGCGTTAACTTCTACCAGTTATGCCACGCCGCCGTGATGGCTCGGCCAGGGCGACGAACCGTAATCAGCGATACTGCAAACTTCCCTACCGACCGCTACGTATTGCAGGGGATGTGCAAACTTCTCGATCTAGAGCTTGTGCTAATCGACGACGAAAACGGCGAGGAACTTGTGACTGCGCAGATGCTCGCGCCGTACCTCAGTAACGACGTGGCGCTGGTGACGCTAAGCGTGATTCAGTATCGCTCTGGCGCGCTGCACGACATCGCGGCGATCTCGAAAATGGCCCACGAAGTTGGCGCGCTGGTACTTTGGGACGCAAGCCACGCCGTCGGTGTTGTACCAATGCAATTCGACCGCGACGGCGTGGACTTGGCGGTCGGCTGCAGTTACAAATACGGAAACTGTGGCCCAGGCGCGCCAGCCTGGCTGTACGTACGGCACGGACTTCAACAGCAACTGCGAGTGCCAATTCAGGGATGGTTTGCGCAGGATGACCAATTCGCGATGGCCCAGGGTTTTGATCGAGCGCCAAATATTCGCGGCTTTCAGATTGCTAGCCCGTCGATCGTTGGTTTGCGCTGCGTGCAGACAGCGTTCGAAATGATCGAGCGCGCGACCCTGCCAGAGATCGCCGCCAAAGCCGCTATCGGCACAGAACTGATGCTCGCGCTTCATGACGCGTGGCTGGCCAAGCTTGGTTGCGCGGTGGTCACACCACGCGACGCGACGCGACGCGGCGGACACATCACGATCAGGCATCCAGAGTCGCGCCGCATTTCGGAGGCGATGCGCAAGTACGCCAATGTCGTCGCCGACTATCGCCAACCAGATTGCCTGCGACTTGCCATCTCGCCACTGACGACCTCGTACGTTGAAGTATGGGAGGGTTTCAAGCGCATAAGTGAGCTGATTAGCACACGCGCCTATGAACAAATTGGGAATCCGAGCTCGCGCGTTACATGAATAGAATCTGACGGGATGTTCGTCTAGTCTCATGGCGGAGAAAGAACTATGACAATGACGTCATTTCGTGATTATTCGGCGCTCGAGGCGGCTGAGCTTCGTGTGCGTCAAGCCGGCGAGTGGCTGAAACTCGAGGACGGTCTCATTGAAACGATCGTCGCCCCTCGCAGGATCCTTGAAGTCGCGATCCCATTTCGACGCGATGATGGATCGCGCGATCAGATTACGGGCTGGCGAGTGCATCACAACACCACTCGTGGTCCGGCCAAAGGCGGCATTCGCTATCACAGCGAGGTAACTCGCGATGAGGTCGTCGCCCTCGCAATTGGAATGTCACTCAAGACCGCGATTATGAACTTGCCACTTGGCGGCGCCAAGGGTGGCGTGGCGTTTGATCCAAAGAAATATTCGATTGGAGAAATTGAGCGCATCACGCGCCGATATGTTTCTGAGATCGCGCCGTTTCTCGGCCCGGATCGCGACGTGCCAGCACCCGACGTCGGAACCAACGCGCAAATCATGGCATGGGTTATGGATCAATACTCCGCAGGAGTCGGTCATGTTGTTCCAGGAGTCGTGACCGGCAAGCCAATCGAATTGGGTGGGTCGCTCGGGCGCGAGTCTGCTACTGGACGCGGAGTCGTGGAAGTTGCGGATCTGATTCTGCAAAAAAGTGGCAAGTCGCTGAGAGGTCAGCGCATAGTCATCCAGGGTTACGGGCAAGTCGGTTCGTGGGCGGCTCGCCTAGCCGCGGCTCGTGGCGCAAAAATCGTCGGACTGGCCGACGTTGGAGGAACAATTCACGGCGGTGGCGGTCTCGACCTTGCGCGCATCGACGCCGCGTTCAAGGCTGGGGCTTCGAGTGTTACCGACTCTGGCGTCGGAGATGTCGTTGCTAAGGGAAAGGGCGGCTCGAGCGCAGTGTTCGGACTCGACGCGGACATCGCGATGCCCTGCGCGCTCGGCGACGCAGTTCACGAAAACGAGGCAAATGCGATGAAGGCGAAACTCGTTGTCGAAGGCGCCAACGGCCCGCTTACGCCAACCGCAGACGCAATTCTCGCCGACCGAGGCGTGTTCATAATGCCTGACGTGCTCGCCAACGCTGGCGGCGTAACTTGTTCATACCTCGAGCAGTGCCAGAACTTCGCGCACCTGACATGGGACGAGGACGAGGTCAATGCCCGCGTGATCGATTTGATGCGGGCCGCGTTTAACCGCTTTTACGCATTCGCCGACGGCTCAAACTTGTCATACCGTTTGGCGACATCTGTGCTTGGGGTCAAGACAATCGCTGATGCCCACCGCATGCGCGGCTTGCATCCATAAGTAATTAAAACGTCGCGATAACGCGCACGTCTCCGACAACTTCGGCGTGACCGAAAATTGGCGAAGCGAACGCCCGCTGGTCAACCAAACTGACATCAACGCCAAGCGACTGCAACGCGACCTTCATCAGCGGCGATCGCGCACGTTCGGCGCCGTCGGCAATCTTTAGCGCAACGGCCCGACCATCGGGCATTGCAGCCGCAAACACACCTTCGGCGCCCTCCTTGGCAATAAGGCCAGGGATCCCCTGCATCAACAGCGTTACGTCGCGCGTCGGGCCGCCGACCATCTCCGGGTGAGATCGCATCGCCCGCGCCACTTGACTTTCCGGAGAGCCACTTGGCGCAATGGCGATCAAGCGATAGGCGCGGGCAAGACCAGCGAGCGAGAACGCGTGCGCCGGGGCGCCGCAGCCGTCAACTCCAATGTGAACCGAGTCTTCGCCGCACAACCTCGGAACCATTTGCGTGATTCGCCGCTGAAGTGGGTGGTCAGAACGCATATAGGAAATGTCGTGCGACCAGCCGTTGTGCACGCAGGTCGCGAGCATGCCAGAGTGCTTGCCAGAGCAGTTCATCTGCAGCGCGGTCCGCACTCCGCCACCACGCAGCACATCTTCGGCAGCATCTTGATCGAGAGGCAGGTCGTGTGTGTTGCCAAGGTCTATCTCTGTTAGGCGCGCCGTCGCCAAGATCTCTTGCGCCGCTGCGAGATGTTCTGGTCGACCGTCGTGGCTGGAGCAGACTAGAGCAAGAAGGCGCGGCGGCAAGGATAATCCCGCCTCCACCATTGCAGTCGCCTGAATAGGCTTCGTCGAAGAGCGCGGGAAGACAATCACGTTCGGATCACCGAGCGCACCGGCGATCGACCCATCGGCTCCGAGGGTTATCGCTACGCCGTGGTGCAGCGACTCATCGCGCCCATTGCGCGTCGTAACTGCAACTTCAACAAACGAATTTTGCAGCGGCGAGTTGTTGCTCATCTCGCATTCACCTTACGGAAGCAACAAGCATCGACATGAATAGAGCAGCGTCGGCGCTAGTTACTACCTTGGCATTGGGTTTGAGGTGGGTGATACCAAGCGTGTCCATCACAACCATTCCGAGAGTGTGTGGGCTACTTGTTTCAATGGCTAGAAATAATTCGCGAACTTCTGTCGCTATTTTGCCGTCAATGGCATACGCCATCGCAATTGGGTCGGGCAGATCGAAACCGTCGATATGGGTTTCGTTGGCGCAAAACTCGGCGACAACGCATTGAATGTCAATTGCGAACTTTGCCAAGTTTGTGCCGACACCTCGAACAACTTGCGCCTGCGCATCAGAGACGACTGCATACTTACGCGAAATATCCCACCCCACGAATTCAAGGCTCATGCCAGACGCGAGAACTACCTCGACGGCATCTGGGTCACACCACATGTTGAACTCGGCAACCGGCGTGACATTGCCAATGTGATCAGCGGCCGCACCCATGACTACGCAGCGTCCAATTTTTTTTGCGATCGATGGATCTCGAACTAGGGAGTGAGCAATGTTGGTGAGCGGCCCAAGAGTCACGAGGGTTAGTTCACCGGCGTGATCGTTTGCTGCGGCAATCAACGCCGCTACTCCGTCGCCTTTGGCCGGCGATCGTCCTCTCAGGGGTAGCCCGATATCGCCCATTCCATCGTTGCCATGCACATTTTGCGCCGTTGCCAGCACTCGCCTCAGAGGCCGATCGGCCCCTGCATAGATGGGTACGTTCGAACCGCACATCTCTGTTGTGTAGAGGGCATTCTGCAGACCCATCGCTAACGGCACATTGCCGGCGACGATACTGATGCCAACCACGTCTATCTCGGGGTGGCGCAGGGCGATGATCAAGGCGACGGCATCGTCGCTGGCCGTATCGGTATCGATAAAAAAGGGCCTAGCCATGGTTTGAAACCGTAACAGTTTTCGAGAAATTGACCCGTTAATGTTTCAAAATCATCACCATATGGTTTAGCGTGGCGTGCGTGCGTCGAGGACTTAATTCGAGTTTGTTCTGCGCCGTGCTAATAATGCTTGCCCCAGGACTCGCCGCTCGAGCGAGCGCTCAAGACGGTGCCGGACAAGACACCGAAGGATCTTCGGTTGCACAATCGAGCGCATCGCCGAAATATGTGTTTCCGTTTTCGAGCAAGCCCGTTGTCTATATCCGCGATCACCTTCACTACCCCGCCACCGACGTTGAGGGATGTTACGCCCACGTGCTCGCGCCTACCGCGGGCGAGATTTTTCAAGTTCGAGTTAAGGACAAGTGGATAGAGGAGGTCGACGAGCCTGGTACGCGCGGCGGGCTCACCATTACGCTTATCGGGGATGACTCGGTGCGTTATTTCTTCTCGCACCTTGGGCGCGTAAAGGTTCACGCCGGTCAGCGCGTGCAACCAGGTGATTGGATCGGCGTGATGGGTTCTTCCGGCAACGCCCGAATAACCCGCTGCCACACCCATTTCGCAATGTCTCGAATCTGCCCACGCGCCGAGGCGCTCTTGCTGCAGGGCGAGATTTGGCCATGGAGGTACCTGGATGCTTGGCGTAAGGGCACGCAGCTCTCGCCGAAGGCAGAAAAGAACAAACTCATCGGTGAACAGCCGAATCGCTGCGACATCGCCTCAATGTTGTATCGCGGAGAGATTGGACTGCGAACCGGAGGCTAGGTTCTTTTAGATCAGGCCTAGCGAACGCACCGCGTCGCGCTCTTCAATTAACTCTGCGACGGAGGCATCGATCTTGCCGCGACTGTAGGCATCAATCTCGAGACCCTGCACAATGCTGTACTTGCCGTTGGCGCATGTGCACGGGAACGATGAGATCAAACCTTCTGGCACGCCGTAGCTGCCGTCGGATGGAACGGCCATCGACACCCAGTCGCCCTGCGGCGTGCCGAGCACCCACGATCGCACGTGCTCCATAGCCGCGTTTGCCGCAGAAGCCGCGGAAGACGAGCCACGCGCCTTGATCACAGCTGCGCCGCGCTTGGCGACGGTTGGGATGAACGAATCGTTTATCCACGCTTGATCGTTTACCAAGGCCGCGGCATTCTGGCCGCCTACCTCGCAATGAAAGAGATCGGGGTACTGGGTGGTCGAGTGATTGCCCCAGATAGTCATCTTCCTAACATCGGTAACGGGTTTGTTGAGACGTTGCGCGAGTTGCGATACCGCACGGTTGTGATCCAGGCGTGTCATCGCGGTGAACTGAGTGGGATCTGTGTTTTTGGCATTACTCATGGCGATCAGGGCATTGGTGTTGGCCGGGTTGCCAACCACGAGAACTTTGACATCCTTTTTGGCATTGGCGGAAATGGCCTCTCCCTGTGGCTTGAAGATTCCGCCATTGGCGGACAACAAATCGGCACGTTCCATTCCGTCTTTGCGTGGCATTGCACCCACGAGCATCGCGATGTCAGCATCGGCGAAGGCAACATTCGGATTGTCCGTCATCACCACATCAACGAGCGGCGCGAACGCGCAATCGTCAAGCTCCATCTTCACTCCGCTCAGGGCGCCAAGTGCCGGCGTGATTTCAAGCAACTGCAAAATAACTGGCGTGTCGGGACCAAGCATGGCGCCGGAGGCGATGCGAAACAAAAGGCTGTAACCGATTTGCCCGGCCGCGCCGGTAATTGCGATGCGAACTGGTGTATTCATGGAAAAACCCTACCTTCCGATACCTTGCATGATGAGATCGGCGTAGATCGGTTGACCAACCAAATTGAGGTGAACCTGATCACTGTATAAATATTCAGGATGCGCTTTGGCCACTACATCCCAGTCCAAAATTTTAACGTTGCCATAAATATCGGGCAGCGCGCGTATCAACAAATTATTCGGATCCTGCCAGTCGCGCGTCGGAACGTGCGCCGTGACGAACAACACGACAGGCACATCGGCAAGTGGAACCATGATTGCGTCGAGAGTTTTTTGGTCCACATAATTATTTGTGCCGAGGTGGATAATTACCGCTTCGCCAAGTCGGTTGACCGACTTCATGTAATTGGCGATTTCCAACGCCTGACTGAACGGCCGGCTTTTGAGCGCGTCAACGGTGATTCCTCGCTTTGAGAGAATGTCGGCGGCTCCTAACATCACGGAATCCCCGATGGCAAGAATGTCAATTATCTGGCCGTCGAGCACGGTGGTCGTTACCGCCGGGGCAAGGGTTACGACTGGGCTCAGCGACGTGGCCGTAACTGTTGTCGGGGTAAGCACATTTACGACGCTCGACTCGTTGTCTTTTAGGCTCTGGGCGATCTCGTCAAGCTTGACGTCGGCGGTTGCCATGCTTACGATCGCAAATATTGGCAACACCGCAAAAACCGCGCCGATGGCAAATGTTCGTCGGCGCCTTTCACGGTCAGCGTCGAAGCGCGGGTGACGCAAACCGTGCCACCAAGTTGCAAACGCCCCCGAGCGTACGGGCATCTCGATAAAACGAAAAGAGAACTCTGTAACAGCCAACGCCATGAGCATTAGGGCTGTGAACTGAATGACGGTCAGCCCGTCACCAGCAAAATGGCGGTAGAACTGAAATATTGGCCAGTGGTAGAGGTATAGGCCATACGAACGTTGACCAACCCAGCCGAGAACTTTGTTTTCAAGAATTTTGTGTGTCAATCCCACGCCCGGATAAACGGCTGACGCGATTACCGCAACACTGGCGAGACCGACGAGGAAGAAGCCGCCCTGGAACAGCAAGTCATAGCCGCGGATGCCACCTTCGACCGCACCCTCAATGACGTTACGAAACATATACATCATCAATGCCAGGCCGGTAAGCCCGCCAAGGCCAAGAATGTCGAGAGGTATCGAAATGCGCCTCTTGTTAGAGATGTTCGACGCCCAGGGGCGCCAGAACATTGCCAGCGCCGCACCGATGAACAAGCCTCCAGCACGACTCAAGGTGCCCAAGAACAAGTAGTCGATGCGCAGTACGGTGTGACCGGCCAACGATAGATACTGCTGCGGCGTCTGCTCGACGTTGCCAACCATGCCCGATTTGTAAACCGACGCTACATAAACGCTGATCGCAATCGACGCGACGACGAACATTAGGCCGACAACACGTAGGTTGCGACGGCCACCACGCAAAATCAACATCATTACGAGCGGCCAGATCAAATAGAATTGCTCCTCTACCGCGAGCGACCACAGGTGACGCAACGGCACGAAACCGAGCGCACTGAAATACGAAGTCCCCATCCAGATTTGAAACCAGTTGAAACCGTAAACGAGCGAGCCAATGACATCGCCGCGCAATGCACCAAGGGCATCTTGCTCGAATAATGCACAATAAATCGTTACGCCCAAAAGCAGGGTCCAAAGCGCCGGCAAAAGCCGCTTCGCGCGGCGCAGCCAGAAGGCCCTCAGGCTGATGCGGCCAGTATTCGCTGATTCGTTGACCAGTAGCGTCGTGATCAGGTAGCCGCTGATAACGAAGAACACCTCAACGCCCAGAAAACCGCCACCAAGCCAACTCTTATTCGCGTGGTAGATGATTACGGCAATAACCGATACCGCGCGAAGCCCATCGAGGCTCGATAAATAGGGAAGTGAGGGGGTTTGCTTCATTTAAAAACCGCTTGCGACAATAGTCTCAAGCACTATTGTAACGACTTCACTATCTCCGCCATCAACACCCCAGCCTCTGTTGGATTGAGGCCGATCTGTACGCCCGCTGTGCGCAGCGCGTCCATCTTGCCCTGCGCCGTGCCCTTGCCGCCAGAGACGATCGCTCCGGCGTGGCCCATTTTTTTGCCGGCTGGCGCAGTGACGCCAGCGATATATGCGCTCATCGGCTTAGTGACATGCGAAGTTATGAACTCGGCGGCCTCTTCTTCCGCAGATCCACCGATCTCACCGATCATCATGATTGCGTGAGTTTCTGGGTCGGATTGAAACTGCGCCAGACAATCGACGAATGATGTTCCCGGCACCGGGTCGCCACCGATGCCTACGCATGTGCTCACGCCGATCCCCTGCTGCTTGAGTTCGTATAGCGCCTGATACGTAAGCGTGCCCGATCGCGAGACAATGCCAACATTGGGTCCTTTGGCCGAGGGCAGCTGGGCGATCTCGCCGGCGGTGATGCCAATGTTGCATTTGCCCGGGCTAATAATGCCTGGACAATTTGGACCAAGCAGACGCGTTGCCGGAAAGTCGCGCTGCAGCGTAGAAAAAATTCGCGCTTCGTCTTGGGCCGGAATGCCCTCGGTGATGCAAACTACAAAGCCGATGCCGGCCTGCGCCGACTCGAGTATCGCGCTTGGCGCGGCCTTGGGAGGAACGGCGATGAACGATGCTGTCGCGCCGGTGGCGGCTACGGCGTCGGCGACGGTATCGAAAACCGGAATGCCCTCGACGTCTTGGCCGGCCTTGCCTGGCGTGACACCGCCAACAACTTGCGTGCCGTATTCACGATTACGCAAACCGTGAAAGCGACCCTGCCCACCCGTGAGGCCTTGCACTATTACCTTCGTGTTTTGATCAACAAAAATTGCCATGTTTGCGTGTCTCTCTTCTGGATCGTTACTTGGCGAGGTCGACGGCGGCGCGAGCGGCCTCGAGCATCGTTGCGCGGGTGGTTAATTGCGAATCAGGGATGCCGGCGTCGAGAAGGATTCGGCGACCCTCTTGCGCGTTGGTGCCATCTAGACGAATCACGATCGGGGCACGCAACCGCACACGACGCATAGCCTCAACAATGCCCTTGGCAACCTCTTCGCCGCGGGTGATCCCGCCAAATATATTGATCAGGATGCTGCGCACCTTGGTGTCGGAGTTGATAACTTCGAGCGCGCTCGTCATCAACTCGGCATTCGCGCCACCGCCGATATCGAGGAAGTTGGCGGCGCTGCCACCGACCTGATTGACGACATCGAGAGTGCTCATCGCTAAACCGGCGCCGTTGGCGATGATACCGACTGTGCCGTCCAGGCCGATGTATTGCAGATTCTTTTCACGCGCCATTTTTTCTCGGGCATCGAGCTCTTCCGTAGCGCTGTATTCCGCCCATTCTGGATGCCTGAATGCCGCACTGCCATCAAGGCTGACCTTGGCATCAAGCGCGTGCACCTCGCCGGTTGGCGTCAAGATAAGAGGATTGATCTCTGCCAGATCGCAATCACCCTTCGTGAAGCACTCGTACAACTTGACCAAAATTTCGGCGACTCCGGCGAGGGCCTTGGCTGGGATTTTGGCGTCAATCGCCGCGCGGCGAGCCGCTTCGGTGCTTAACCCGACGATCGGATTGATATGAAGGCGCACGATCGCGCTCGGGTCTTTGGCGGCCACTTCTTCGATCTCGACTCCACCCTGCGCCGAAAGCATCAACAGATGTTGCTTGGCGGCTCGATCTAGCGTGAACGAGGCGTAATACTCTTCGGCGATGTCGGACGCGTGCTCAATCCACACACGTTTAACTACGTGGCCCTTGATGTCCATCCCCAGTATGTTGCCGGCGTGCAGGCGAACCTCGTCGGCATTGTTCGCCAACTTGATACCCCCAGCCTTGCCCCGGCCGCCGACTTGCACCTGCGCCTTAACGACCACCGGGTACTTGGCATTCTCGGCCTCGCGCACGGCGTCTTCAACCGTCAGCGCAACCCCGCCTGCCGATACGGGAATGTTGAAACGAGCGAAGTATTGCTTGCCCTGATATTCGAAGAGATCCATTAACTTTCCTTTGCGATCGTATTTATTTAGTCGATTTTTAGATTGGCGCTATTTAGAATCAAGCGCCACTTCAAGCCACTTGGCGATGTCTTGCAATGACGAGCCGGGCCCGAAGATTTGGGCAACGCCCTGTTTGAGCAATGCTCGCACATCAGCATCGGGGATCACCCCGCCGCCGAAAATGAGCACATCGCCCATATCGCGCGAGCGCAGCTCGTCCATCACACGAGGAAACAGGGTCAGATGCGCGCCGGAAAGCAAAGATAGGCCGACCGCATCGACGTCTTCTTGCAAGGCAGTCTCGGCGATCTGCTCGGGGGTCTGGTGCAAGCCCGTGTAGATGACC
>JBKJMC010000163.1:0-21675 GCA_046596615.1 Ilumatobacteraceae bacterium
TTCCTATGTCCGGCATTGACATTGAGAACTGGTCGGAAAACTAATAGGGAACGAAAACTAATAGGGTATAGATATGGAAGTGGCAGTAGTTGACTATCGGTCAGCGGACGCCCCTGCCCAATTCACCAAGTCGTTGCGCGAGACGGGGTTTGCGGTTGTAGTTAATCACCCGATTGATTACTCCCTTGTGCAACGCCTACAGGGCGAATGGCTCGCATTTTTTCGATCAGAGCGTAAGTGGGATTACCTGCCAGAGGTAACCGGACAAGACGGCTACCGCCCGCTCGAAGAAGCGGAGACGGCCCTCGGCGCAGAGGTGCGCGACATTAAAGAATATTTTCACTGGTACCCGTGGGGTCGCCACCCGGCCGTCGAGTCGGCGAGCGCGGCCGCGGTATATCAGGCCGGCATGGCGCTCGGTGCCGAGTTGCTTTCGTGGGTTGAGGCCAATACGCCGACCGAAATTTCTAAAACATTTTCGATGCCGCTGTCGCAGATGATCAACGGCACGCGGCGAACACTATTGCGCATCTTGCATTACCCTCCGCTGCTCGGCAATGAGCCCGTCGGCTCTGTTCGTGCGGCAGCCCACGAAGACATCAACATGCTCACCGTGCTTCCGGCTGCCAACGAGCCGGGATTACAGGTGCGCGACATGGAGGGTAAGTGGTACGACGTGCCCTGCGACCCGGGCAGCGTGGCAATTAATGCGGGTGACATGCTCAAATTCGTGAGCAATGGCTATTACCCGAGCACGACCCACCAGGTGGTCAACCCAGTTGGCGAGTCGGCCACGCGCTCTCGAGTGTCGACGCCGCTGTTCTTGCACCCCGCCGACGACGTGATGATTGCGCAGAACAAGACGGCCTTTGAATTCTTGCGTGATCGAGTCAGGGAAATCGCTGGCGTCGAACTGTCGCAATTTTAGTCAGCATTTATCGGCTCTAATAGGGAGGTCACCGCAATGCAGCTACACACGGACTCTTTTATCGGCGGATCGTGGGTAAAGTCGACCACTTCGTTCGAGGTTCTCAATCCGATGACGGGCAAAGCTATGGCAAAGGTCGCCAACGCCTCGATCACCGATTGTTTACTAGCCGTAGATGCCGCTCACGATGCCTTGACATCGTGGAAAGCGACTGCGCCTCGACAACGAGCCGAGATCTTGCGCAAAGCGTTTGAGATAATGATCGCCGAGCAAGAAGACTTGGCGCGATTGATCACGCAAGAGAACGGCAAGGTCTTGAGCGACGCACGGTCCGAGGCCGTTTACGCCGCCGAGTTCTTTCGCTGGTTTAGCGAAGAGGCAGTTCGCATCGACGGCGACTATCGTCGCGCGCCCAGCGGCGCCAACTGGTTGCTCGTAACTCGTCAACCTGTGGGCGTTGCGCTGCTGGCCACGCCTTGGAACTTCCCCGCGGCGATGGCCACCCGCAAAATTGGCCCGGCACTCGCCGCCGGCTGTACGGTCGTTTTAAAGCCTGCGCACGACACGCCGCTGACCGCGCTGGCAATCGCAGACATATTGCAGCGCGCTGGCGTGCCGTCTGGCGTTGTCAACGTTGTCGTGCCAGACCCCCCGGGCGAAGCAGTGAAGGCGATGCTCGACTCTGGCAAGGTGCGCAAGCTCAGCTTCACGGGCTCAACTCCTGTCGGCGCCATGTTGCTCGCGCAGGCTAGTAGCCGCATCATCAATTGTTCAATGGAATTGGGTGGCAACGCGCCATTCATCGTTTACGACGACGCGAACATTGATGCCGCAGTCGACGGCGCCATGTTGGCCAAAATGCGCAACGGGGGCGCCGCGTGCACCGCAGCGAATCGCTTCTACGTGCACGACGACGTGCTCGGCGAGTTCACCGACAAGTTCACAGCCAAGATGGCCGCGCTCAAACTTGGTGACGGCCTTGACCCGAACACGACGCTCGGTCCACTTGTGTCGCGAGCCCAGCAAGAGCGCGTCGCAGCCGTCGTAAAGGATGCCGTCAGCGGCGGTGCCACCGTTTTGTGTGGCGGTGCGCCGGCAACCGACGGCTCATTCGGATACGCGGCGACAGTTCTCGCAAATGTCTCGCCGGACGCGGCAATCCTGCGCGATGAGGTGTTTGGTCCCGTCGCGCCGATCGTTTCGTTTAACGACGAGCGCGATTTACTGCATCGCGCCAACGACGTTGAGCACGGTTTGGTTTCGTATGTCTATACGCGCGACATCGGCAAGGGCATGCGCCTCGCGGAGGCACTCGAGACCGGCATGGTCGGCCTCAATCGTGGTCTAGTCTCAGACCCCGCGGCGCCGTTCGGCGGGGTTAAGGCCTCGGGCATCGGCCGCGAGGGTGGTCACGATGGCCTGCTCGCATATTTAGAAACCAAATATATCGCGGGGTCCTGGTAGTCATTTGTTCGCGCGCCGAGCAATTGTGGCGGCCCACCAGAACAGCAAAAACTGAAGCGGCAATCGTCCGTAGGCGACTAATTGTTCGCCAACTGCGCGGTCGCGCCAATCCCACGCCATATAAATATTGGCGGGGTAGACGGCGATGAATAAGCCGAGCGCCGCCCACGCCGCGAGCGCCCTAGTGCGCGGATAAAGAAGTCCGAGTGCGACGCAAAGTTCGGCGCCGCCGCTGGTCAATGTCCAAAACCGTGCGCCGAACGGCAGCCAAGCCGGCACGATGTCGTCGAATTTGGCGGGAACCGCAAAGTGAGCGATGCCGGCGATAAGTAAAAAACTCGCCATGAGAATCGCGCTGCGGGTCGTTGCGCCGGTGGGTGTGCGGTGCCTGTTCGAGCGGCTATTCACCTCTACATGTTGACATCTAATCTCGCGGCAACTATCAGCGATCACCATATTCCACGGCCGCTTGTCTAAATCTGTGACAATAGGAGAACAAGCGCGAGAGGGAAGCAGCCAATGAGTGATGGCATTGACATAAGAACAAACTGGCTAGACCCGAACCAGCTTGAACTGGTGCGCGGTCAAGTACCGCTCGTATATGTCGACGCGGTGCCAGTGCGCGTCGACGATCAGGGCAACGTCACCCACGTCGGCATGTTGTTGCGTCAGGCGCCCGACGGCAGCATCAGCCGCACGATCGTTTCTGGTCGGGTGCTGCTAAACGAGCGCATTCGCGAGGCGTTGCTGCGCCATCTCGAGAAAGACCTCGGCTCATTGGCATTGCCGCAACTGCCGCCCGACCCGGCGCCATTCACGATCGTTGAATACTTTCCGGACCCCACAATTAGTGGATTCCACGACCCTCGCCATCACGCGGTGAGCCTGGCCTATGTCGTGCCGATCACTGGCGACTGTCAACCCAGCCAGCAGGCGCTTGACTTGGGCTGGTACTCGCCCGAGCAAGCTGTCAGCGAACAGATGCGCCGCGAAATGACGAGCGGGCACGACCGTCTGATTCGCTTGGCGCTGGCATCGGTTGGCCAATTGCCCTGATCCCACTTTGGGTATCTAGTAATGCCGTAATATTTCTCAAATGCCCGAAATCGCCCACACCTATCACAATGCGGCGTCATTGCGAACGGCGCTCCTGGGTAAAGAGGTCTTGCGTTTTGAGGCGCCGAAGTTTTATGGGGCGAAGCCGTCTGCCGGCGGCGTGATTGAAGAAGTTCGCAGCCACAACAAGAGCATAGAAATTATTTGGGATGACGGCACTGTGCTTGAAACCCAGATGCGCATGCGGGGCTCTTGGGACTTGTATCGAGACGGCGAGCGCTGGCGTAAACCCAAGCACCGCGCCGACGCGGTGATTGTCGTCGCCGACCGCATCGCGGTCTGCTTCAATGCCGCCGACATCGACATTCACAGAGACTTTGACATTCGTCGCCATCCGAACCTTGGTCGCCTCGGACCAAACTTGCGTTACGTCAACGCCGATCATGAAGAGTGCGTCGACCGAATCATGAATTACGAAGAGCGCGACGAAACCATCGCCGATGTCTTGTTGGATCAGCGTGTGATGGTTGGCCTCGGCAATGTCTATCGCTGCGAATTGTTGTGGGCCTGCGAGATCCATCCTTGGGCGCAGGTCGGCTCGCTAAAGCGCGGCGAATGTCGCGAAATTGTTCGCCTGGCCTCCGAATATCTGCAATCGAACCCGCACAATACCCCTGGTTCTGCTGGCGTTTTGGCCCATGGAGGGCTCGCCGCCTATGGCCGGCAGGGCAAACCGTGCCAGCGGTGCGGCGACTCGATCAAGGTTTCCCACCACGGCGAGGCGCACAGGGTTCTGTACTGGTGCCCCGGATGCCAGGTCACCCACCAGCCGCTGATGCGCCCAAATTTCACGCCGATGTATATCGAGCGCGATGCTTCGCGGGGAATTTTGCACCCTATCGAAGAACGCTTCTACGCCAGTTAGGCGCGACCAAGCACTCGATCGACTTCAATAATTATGGCGACACGGTCTTCGCGTTGCTTTGGTTCTTGATAGCGACCGGCATAGCCGGCAACGGCGGCGGCAACTTCGTCAGGGTCGTTCTCCTTCGTCGCCAGGCGCACTCTACCTTCGAGCGTCAGCCAGCGCCCGCCGTCCACTTGCGAAACTGCGGCGCGGCCACCGCGCGCGGCGTTCTTTGTCTTTTGCGATGTCGAAAATGTAATGACCCGCGCGCGCTTCGTCGCGGCGTCGTAACTGAAACCGACGGCGACGACATGCGGCGAACCGTCACTTCGCAGCGTGGTCAGCGTGGCCAGATGTCGTTCTTGCAAAAATTCCAGCATCTCGGGAGTGATGTCTTTGGGGTCAGCCATGATCAGTTTGTAGTTAGCGCCTCAAGAATGTTGACTTTGGTCGCGCGCCACGCGGGGTAGACCGCCGCCAGCACGCCCACGATGAACGACATCAATAGGATGACAATTGTCGAGTTGAGCGGCACGGAGAACGTCGTTAATCCCTGGTCTCGAAGGGCAAAGACGATCACCCAGCCGAGGCCGATTCCGAGCACGATTCCGACCACTGCGCCGAGCAGCGAGGTGATAACGCTCTCCCAGCGCACGGTGGTGCGTACCTGCGAACGGGTCATACCCACCGCGCGCAGCAATCCGATCTCGCGCTGGCGCTCAAACACCGAAAGCAGCAAGGTGATTACGATGCCAACGATGGCGATGATCACCGAGAGCATCAGCAGTCCATAGATCAGACCGAGCAATTGGTTGACGCTACCCGCCTGTTTGTCGATGTACTCGCTCTTAGAAAGCAGCGTGCCCTGACCGTACTTATCGACCGCGGCCTGCAGCTCGCTGCGCACCTTGCCCTGGTCGGCCCCGCCGATGGTCTTTACATATACGCCGAAGTCGAAGTTTCTAACGGCTTCTGCACCAAAGAGTGAGCGATTGATGACGAAGTTTCCTACAAGTTCCGCGAACTTGTAGGTTCCGGAAACCTTCAGCGCTTTGGCGGTGCCGTCGGCGAGTTCGACGTTGATCACGGAGCCAAGCGAGTATCCCTTCTTGATCGCGTACTTCGACGAAACGAAAATAGATTCGACAGTTAGGGCCGAGTATTGGGCATCGATGAGGCCAATGTTGAATACGCCATCGATCGTCTCCGGCGAAATTGTCGAAAGAAACTGGCCCTTGCCGTTAATCTTGGCCGTCACGAGACCAATCCCAGTAGCCGATTTTACTTGTGGAATCTTGGCGATGTCGATGGCCAGTGACGGGCTCAGGCCGCCGAAGCCGCGGTTACTGGTGCTAATTGCGTAGTCGCCCTTGAATTGGTCCGTGAACACTCCGTTGATCTGGACCTTGATCGAAGATGCGAGCGCGGTGACGGCCATCACCAACGCGACACCGATCAAAACGGGCGAAGCCGTGCGGGAAGTGCGCTTGGGGTTGCGCGCCGCGTTTTGCTGTGCCATCGTGCCGGTCACGCCACGAAGCCTCGCCGCGGGACGACCGAGGAACAGCGACACCGGCTTGGCAATCACCGGGCCGATAATTATTGTGCCAACGAACACGGCCACAATGCCGACTCCGAGAAAAATGTTTGGCGAGCCGGACATCACCGCGCCGACGCTAGCCACGCCGATAGCCAGAAATACGAGCGCCAATACCGTGCGCCTACGGCTCGGACCGGGAGTTTCGAATGCGGTCGCGCGCATCGCCGCGAGGGGTGAAACTTTGCCGGCACGCCTGGCGGGCAACCATGCCGAAAGAACTGTGACGACCAAGCCGACGATGATTGTCTGCCAAACCGCGCTTGTCGGAATCACGAGGCCGGAACTTGGCACGTCGATGCTCAACGCCCGCAACAGCCCAGTGAGGCCCTTTGAGATGCCGATACCAAAAATGAATCCAATAATTGAACCAAACAAGCCGACAACTACCGATTCGATCAGCATTGCCCGCGTAAGTTGCTTGCGGCTTGCGCCGATCGCGCGCAGCAGGGCATTTTCGCGTTGGCGCTGCGCGGCGCTAATCGAGAACACGTTGTAGATCACAAAACTTCCCACGCCAAGCGCGATGATGCTGAATGTTTTTAGCAGCAACCCGAAAAAGTCAAGCGCGGTTCCAATCTGGTTTTGCGTCTCGGCAGTAATCTCGGCGCCGGTCAGGGTTTCCGTGCGGTACTCGGGTGGCAGCGCGGCGTTGATGTTCCTCGCCAGCGTCGCGTCGTCCACTGAGCCGTTACCAGTGACCAAGATGTCATCGAAGAAGCCGGGTTTCGTCAAGAATTCTGACGCCGTTTGCGGGTCGAATAGCGCGAAAGTGGCGCCGCCAGGCGAACGAATCCGACCGTAAGAGGCGATTCCCACCATCGTGAACTCGCGGCTACCCGATTGGGCAACGACTTTTACGGTGTCGCCAAGCACATACTTGCCCTTTTCTGCCGATGCCTTGTCAAGCGCAACCTCGGTCGGCCCGTTGGGGAACGCGCCAGTGTCGATGCTCCACAGTGCGCCCTCAAATTTTACGCCCACGCCGCCAAATGTGGGTGGGCCCTGGCCGTCCGACCCCAGCGGTTTGCCGTCCTTGCCGATGATTCGGGCGAACGCTTGAATGTCTGGCACTGCGTCGCTGACACCCGGTACTTGCTTCACCAAGTCAACGAGTCCGACTGGTATTCGCTGCCGCTCCTCTTGCCCAAACTCCGCCTCGATTACCTGCGAAGATCGCACGTAGGCATCTACATTACGAAACACGTCGGCGAACAGGTTGTCGAAAGTCTGGTTAAGGGTCGCAGAGAAAATAGAAGTGCCGGCCAAAAAGGCGGTGCCGATGATTACCGCGATTGACGTGAGCACTAGGCGGGCCTTGCGCCCCAGAATGCCCTTTAGGGCGATGCGAAACACGGTTTAGCTACCGAGGCTCTTCATTCGGTCGAGAACCTTTTCTGGTGTTGGCTCGGTCATCTCGGCGACAATCTTGCCGTCGGCCAAGAAAATAATGCGGTCCGCATAACTTGCGGCGACTGGGTCGTGCGTGACCATCACAATTGTCTGGCCCAGATCGGTTACCGCGGTGCGCATGAACCGCAGAATTTCGTTGCCGGTTGTTGAGTCGACGTTGCCGGTCGGCTCGTCGGCGAAAATGATTCGCGGCTCTGAAGCCATCGCCCTTGCGACTGCGACCCGCTGCTGTTGGCCGCCAGAAAGTTCGCTCGGGCGATGCGTGAGGCGGTCGCGCAGGTGCACGGTGTCGATCACCGTCTGGATCCACCCCTCATTGCCTTTAACCCCGCCGAGCATCAGCGGCAATCGGATGTTCTCTTCTGCGCTGAGTGTCGGCACCAAGTTAAATGACTGAAAAATGAAGCCAATCTTCTCGCGGCGCAGCTTAGTTAGCTCTTTGTCTTTGAGCTCGGAGAGGTCGACCCCATCGATTACGGCCTTTCCACCTGTAAGTTCGTCGAGACCCGCGACGCAATGCATCAACGTCGACTTGCCGGAGCCGCTTGGTCCCATAATCGCCGTGAACTTGCCCGTCTTAAACTCAACGCTGACATCGCGCAGCGCATAGACCGCACCATCGTCCTTGCCGTAAATCTTTGTTGCCGAAACTGTTGATGCCGCGATGCTGCTCATGCCCATCAGGCTATATAGAGGACGCCAATTTACTTAGGTTGCGGCAAAACCCTTAAGTAACTCTTTATGGTTTTCCAACCGCCGGGAAACAATGTCTTGGCCTCGTCGTCGGTCACGGCACCGCCAATAATTACGTCTTGGCCGTCCTTCCAGTTGGCTGGAGTCGCGACCTTGAATTTGGCGGTTAATTGGAGCGAGTCGATCACGCGTAAGATCTCATCGAAGTTGCGGCCGGTTGAGGCGGGGTACGTGATGGTCAATTTCACTTTCTTGTCCGGCCCAATTACGAAGACGCTGCGCACGGTGAGGGTGTCGCTGGCATTCGGATGAATCATGTCGTAGAGATTGCTGACGTTGCGGTCGGGGTCTCCGATCATGGGGAAGTTCACCGGCGTTCCCTGCGTCTCGCCGATGTCGCTCTCCCATTTGAGGTGCGACTCAACGCTGTCTACCGAGAGGCCGATGACCTTGACGTTGCGCTTGTCAAACTCTGGCTTGATCTTGGCGACATAGCCAAGTTCGGTTGTGCAGACTGGCGTAAAATCTTTTGGGTGGCTAAACAGCACGCCCCATGATGTGCCGAGCCACTCGTGAAAGTTGACCTTTCCTTGCGTGGTGTCGGCTGTGAAGTCGGGGGCGATGTCACCAAGACGTACGGGCATGGGCTTCTCCAGTTGGTTGGTTATTGAGTGGTTGCTTGCTGCGGGGAAATCAGCGTAGCGTAATCCCGACCACTTTTGTCAACTTTAGGGGTTTGTGCTGGATTTATTGGCTAGACGAGCGCTTCCTGGATCCAACCGCGATCCAAGCGAAAAAAATGCGAAGCCGATAAAGAAAACTCTCGTCGTCTATTGCGCCAAGCACCACGAACCGTTGAGCCGATATTTTGTGAAGGATCGAAGACTTGTAACACCTAGCTCAATGATCGCGACGCGAATGTTGAGCGGCGCCAGTTCTTGCGCTAATTCCTGCAGATATCAGCACGGCTAGAACGCTCGACTGCTCACACGGCATTGTCTCGGGGTATCGTCGCGCCATGACATCGAAGCCTTCCGACTCGTCAGAATTGCCTCGGACTCTCGGCGCCCTGCGCGCCTCGGGTTGGGTATCGATACCTGTAAAAGAAGAGTTGCGCCGTAATGCGGTTGCCAAAATTGCCGCCGGCGAGCCATTGTTCGCTGGCGTGCTCGGCTACCAAGACACGGTGATGCCGCAACTTGAGAACGCATTGCTCGCCGGCCACGACGTGATTTTTTTAGGCGAGCGCGGTCAGGCCAAGACGCGCATGATTCGTTCTCTCACCGGCTTGTTGGATGAATGGATGCCGATTGTCGGGGGCAGCGAGATCAATGACGATCCGTACGAGCCCGTCTCTCGATTCGCGTTAGATCTCGTCGCCAGCATGGGTGACGACACGCCAATCACTTGGGTGCACCGCGAAACTCGCTACGGTGAAAAACTCGCGACGCCGGACACTTCCATCGCCGACCTGATCGGTGAGGTCGACCCGATCAAGGTAGCCGAGGGCCGTTATCTGAGCGACGAGCTGACACTCCACTACGGACTTGTGCCGCGCACCAACCGCGGAATCTTTGCAATCAACGAATTGCCAGATTTGGCCGAGCGAATTCAGGTCGGTCTGCTGAATGTGCTCGAAGAGCGAGACGTTCAAATTCGTGGCTACAAAATTCGCCTACCGCTCGATGTGTTGCTCTTGGCATCTGCCAACCCAGAGGATTACACCAATCGCGGTCGCATGATCACACCGCTGAAAGACCGATTCGGCAGCCAAATTCGCACGCATTACCCGCTCGATGTCGAAACCGAAATGCAAATCGTCCGCCAGGAGGCGCGCCCTTCGAGCATTGGCAATGTCGTTGTCCGGATACCGCAATTTATGGAAGAAGTGATCAGCACGATCAGCCAACTGGCGCGTTCGAGCAGTCACGTCAACCAGCGCAGCGGCGTGAGCGTGCGCTTGTCGGTCAGCAACTTAGAGCTGTTGGCGGCGAACGCGATGCGCAGAGCGTTACGAGCGGGCGAGACCGATGTTGCGCCCAGGGTCAGCGACCTGGCGGCGCTGGCGGCATCAACTTCGGGCAAGATTGAGATCGAAAGCGTTGAAGAGGGTAGAGAATCCGCCGTGCTCGAGCAGCTGGTGCGAGCCGCCGTGTTGCAGGTCTACAAGCAAAACGTAACTAGCGAGAAGATTCGCGATGTGATCGCCAGTTTCGACGAAGGTGCGGTCGCAAGTGCCGGCGAAGACATCAGTTCGACCGAGTATGCGTCCATACTCGAGGCAATACCGGCATTGCGCGAAATCGTCGTGACGATTGTGCAGGGCGACGAGTCGCCGGCCGTGATCGCGAGCGCCGTCGAGTTCGTTTTAGAGGGCCTGCACCTGTCGAAGCGACTCAACAAAGACTCGATTGGCTCGCGCGCAATTTACCGCTCGCGCACCTAACGCCGCCTGAATCGGGCGTGGCGCAAATTGCCGCGTATTAATTTGCCGGCTGAGAGGTTGCCCACAGTGGGCTGGTGTCGAGGCGCAGGTCGGTAACTGCCTGGCCAGAGAGTGATACGACTTCTACCGGTCGGGCGAATCCTGGAAGCGAAACTGGTGGGTGAGCGTGGGTGAAAATTCCGATAGGCAAGTTCACGGCCTGCTCTGCGGGTATAAGAGTGCCGATTCCGACCGCGGCGTCGCAAAGTCGCGCCGCGAGGTTTGGTGCAGAGCCTATGAAGTCTTCACCTTCAAAAAGGATCGTGTTACCCGAAGCGATGCCGATGCGCAGGGCCAGCGGTGCGCAATCTAAAATTGCCCGCTGCTGCAACTTGAGAGCGAAGTTGATGCCGTTTTCGGGTTCGACGGCGACGGCCATCAGTCCGTCGCCGAGGTACTTGTCGATGCGCACGCCCAGATGGGAGCCAACGGCACGAGCACTGGCGCGAAACTTGGCCAGCAAAACGGCAGACGCTTCGTCGCCCTCGACTTCCATGTAATTCGTGAAACCAGAGAGGTCGACGAAAATGAAAGTTCGGGGAAAGCGCATAGCGCCAATCAGCATAGGGGTGTGACAGAAGTCTTACTTCACCGAGCCCAGCAATGATGGTCCCGACGGATTTGAGTATGGTTCGGGCATGGGCCAGCGCTTCACCTACTCGCGCTGGGACGGCACTCAAAAGGGGTTCGACATCGACGCCGATGCCCTGCTCGATTCACTATCCGACGACCTTCTGTATCACGGCGAAGTCAACAATGCCTTGCGGCGCTTGATGCAAGACGGCATGCGCGACCTCAACGGCGATCGCATCGCCGGTTTGCGAGAAATGATGGAAAAGTTACGCGCGCGCCGCGACGAGATCCAAGAGCGCGGCGATCTCGGCGGTGTCTACAAGGAAATCGCCGACGAACTTAACGACATTGTCGACGACGAACGCCACGCCGTCGAGAACAACGCGAAAGAGGCTAAAAATTCTGGCGACGAGCGTCGCGCCGAACTCGCCGAACGAGCTGCGCAAGACCGAAACTTTCGACTCGATATGTTGCCGGCAGACCTGGCCGGAAAGGTCAGTGAGTTGCAGCAATACGACTTTCATTCAAAGGATGCGCAGCAGCGATTCGAACAGTTGCTCGACAAGTTGCGTCAGCAACTGATGCAACAGAATCTCGATCAGATGTCGGGCGAAATGCAAAACATGACGCCGGCCGATATGCAACGCATGAAAGACATGCTCAGCAAACTGAACGACATGCTTGAACGCCGCCGCAACAACGAAGACCCAAAGTTCGAAGAGTTCATGAAAAACTTCGGCGACTTCTTTCCCGAAGGACCAAAAACTCTCGATGAACTTCTCGAGATCATGGCCAGGCGAATGGCGGCCGCGCAGGCCATGCTCAACTCGATGACACCAGAGCAACGAGCCCAATTGCAGGCCCTTTCCGACCAATTGCTCGAAGATATGGATCTGCGCTGGCAGATAGATCAACTATCGCAAAACCTTCAGGCGATGTTTCCGCAGGCAGGGTGGAAACGCGAGTACGACTTCGACGGTCACGAGCCGATGGGCTTCGGTCAGGCAATGCAGTCGATGCAAGAACTCTCAGAACTAGACCAACTCGAGAACCTGATGAAGAACGCCTCAAGCCCGGGCGCTTTGGCCGAGGCCGATATGGATCGGGTGCGCGACCTATTAGGCGACGACGCCGCCAAATCGCTGCAGCGCCTCGCCGAGATGGCCAAGATGCTCGAAGAGGCCGGGCTGATCGAACAAAAAGAGGGGCGTATGCAACTCACTCCGCACGGGTTGCGCAAGATCGGCGCCAACGCATTGCGTGACCTGTTCGGCAAGCTGGCATCCGACACGATCGGCCAGCACCAAATTAACCGCCTCGGCATCGGCCACGAGCGCACCTACGACACAAAGCCATACGAATACGGCGACTCATTTCAACTCGATCTTCAAAAGACCCTTCGCAACGCGTTGCATCGCGGCGGCCCAGGCGTGCCGATCAAATTGTCGCCAGACGATTTCGAGATTGAGCGCACGGAACAACTCACGCGATCGAGCACGGTGTTGATGCTCGATCTCTCGTTGTCGATGCCGATGCGTGACAACTTCTTGCCGGCCAAGAAAGTAGCGATGGCATTGCACTCGCTAATTTCGACCCAATTCCCTAGGGATTACCTGGGTATTGTTGGATTTGGCGAGGTTGCCCGCGAGCTCAAGGCCGAGCAGCTGCCGGAGGTCTCGTGGGATTTTGTCTACGGCACAAACATGCACCACGCGTTCACCCTGAGTCGCAAGCTTCTTTCGCGCCAAACAGGCACCAAGCAGATCATCATGATCACCGACGGCGAACCGACGGCCCATATCACTCCGTCCGGCGATGTTTACTTCAACTATCCGCCCGTGCGTGAGACGGTCGAGGCAACGTTGCGCGAGGTCGTGCGCTGTACCAAAGAGGGCATTCGCATTAACACCTTCATGCTTGACGCCGACGCCGGATTGCGAGGTTTTGTTGAGCGTTTAGCCAAGATCAACCGCGGCCGAGTCTTTTTTACGTCGCCGGAAACCCTCGGAGATTACGTGCTCGTAGACTATTTAGAGCACAAGAAGCAACTCTCTCGAGGCCGGTCAACTCACTCAAGTTCTGGTCAGCCGCGCCGAGCGGGCTGACGGCGAATATCTCAAGCCAAGTAATATTTGCATTTTTTGGCGATCTTTGGCAGAATGACACAGTTGTAGTTATCTCGTTATTGGCTGTCAATGGCTGAAGTCGAGAACGAGCAGGAGGATTCATTAGTGGAAGATGAAATAATCGCGTTTAGCGCGGAGCGGGCCTGGCAAGATCAAGCCAACTGCCTAGGTGTAGATCCAGATCTTTTCTTCCCAGAACGCGGCGCATCAACCCGCGAAGCCAAAGAGGTTTGTCGGGGCTGCGTCGTGCGCAATGACTGCCTTGAGTACGCCCTCGAAAACGGCGAAAAGTTCGGGATTTGGGGCGGTTTGTCCGAGCGTGAGCGCCGCCGTTTGCGCCGTCAGCGCGCCCAGATAACCCGCAGTATTGCGTCCGCCTAGTTCAATTACTAGTCGATACTTTGAGCCGCGCGGTTTCGCGCGGCGATTCTCCACTCGATCGTCTTTTCACTGCCGATATCTAATTGAGCCCAACGCGAGCGCGCAATAGTCGCCAATACTCGCGAAGGTATTAGCCCCACCAGTTCGGCTCGCGCTATCTCGGCGTGCTTCGCTACCTCGTCGTAAACATCTGCTGGGCCAACTATGTGCGGTGCGATCAGGTTCATGCTGACCTGCGTGCAGCGACCAACCTGCATGCCCAGAGCGCGCACCGACGCGCTACGAATCGACGCCGAAATTTTTTTGGCGGCGTCGAGCGTCTCATCTTTGAGCCATAAATTGTAAGCGACCAGTATTGGCCGCGCGCCGACACAGATCGACCCCGCGGTGGGGTGCGGCAACATTGGGCCGCAATCTGGTAGCAGGTCTTTGTAGGCATGGGCTCGGATATAGGGGAGTGTCCGTTCTGTCCCATACAAGAAGCAGGGCACGCCAAGCTCGGTTGCGGCAAATTGGGCGAACTCGTCGCGTGCCTTAATGGCATCGTCGAAAGTGCTCGGTTCGAGCGCCACAAACGGCACCACATCGACAATCCCATGACGCGGGTGTACGCCGGAGTGGTGCCGGATGTCGAAGGTGGCAATGGCGTCGCGCACGAGCAAGCGCGCGGCCTCGGTCCCGTAGAGAGTGAAAACGCTGCGGTTGTGGTCGCCATCGCTGTGCAGGTCTAGGAAGTCGTGCCCAAGCACTTTGGCCAAGTCCCCAAGTTTTGCGAGGTCCTTGCCCTCGCTGATATTCATGACGCATTCAAGCACCCGTCCTGCTTATCGCATTCTGGGTCTACCGTGCTACATTTGGAGGCATGTTCAGTGGTTGGGAAGGCGTAGTCGTCATCGTTATTGCGGTCGCGTTATTTGGCTCGCGTTTGCCAAAAATCGCGCGCAACCTGGGTCAGGCTCAGCAAGAGTTCAAAAAGGGCGTCTCCGACGGCAAGCCGACCCCCTCTGCGCCCGAGGCGCCAAAGAACGACACGCCCTCGGCGTAGTCAACTACGCCGCTCTAATTTTTACGCGCCGCCCGGCGACATCACTCAATAAACCCCTGCGCTCGTTTGCCGCGTAAATATTTAGCTCGTCGTCTTGCTTGGTCGAAGTCTTCACCGTGATCTCTAGATCGCCGTCAGAAACGTTGACGGCAATTTTTTTACTGCGGCCGTCCTGTGTGCGATCGAGACCCACTGCAATTCGCAAGATGCCAGCGAGACCGCGCACGAGGTGTTGATCGGCGGTTTCGAGTTTGGCGAATTCGGGGTGCTCAAGTTTGGGCATGCTCTTGCGGTGGTAACGGGCGATTTGGGCGATCAGTTCGATCTCGCGGTCGCTGAGTCCGACTAGTTCAGAGTTGCGTATCACGTAATACGAGTGCAGATGATGTTTCGAGTGTGAAATCACTACGCCGACGTTGCATAACAGGGCGGCCGCCTCAAGCAGTCGCTTTGTCGACGGTTCGATCTTGAGAGTTTCGTGCAGCGAGTCGAATAATTGACCCGCCAGTCTCGCCACGTTTTCAGAATGTTCAGGACGGTCGTCGCAGCGGTCAGCCAATACGCGCACGCTGCGCATCGCGGCATCTTGACCCTCGGTCTTGGGGCCGCGACCCTGGCGTTGCAGCGTGTCGATCAATACGCCCTCGCGCAACGCATAATCGCTGAACATGAAAGTTTCGACACCATAAACCTCGGCGACGCCTTCGAGGATTATTGCCCCGGCCAAGATGATGTCGGCGCGGGATGAATCGAGGTCGAATTTCCTTTGCCGCTCGGCCGCAGTTGGGCATTCGGCTAGCAAGCGGACCACTTCGCTGACCTGTGTTTTAGTGAACTCGAAGCGATTTAGGGTGGTTGGCATCAGCTTGCCCGATTGCGCGCAAATCAGCCGCGCCACCGTTTCGGCGGTGCCCGATGAGGCTACGGACACATCGAAGCCAAAGTCTTCCACTTCGGATTTGAGAATCGTCAGCGTTGAGCGCACAAATTGTCGGCAACTGCTCAACGCGCTGGGATGGTTGGTAAGCGTGGGGAAGAAACGGTCGGTCAGCCGAATCGCGCCAAGTTTGAAACTGCGCGAGAGCAAAATGTCGTCGTCGTTTCCGAGCACAACTTCCGTAGAGCCGCCGCCGATATCGCACAGCAACATCGGACGCTCGTGTTCGCCTACCGCAAAAAGCGCGCCGGGGTGGATGAGCCGGGCCTCTTCGATGCCGGAAATCACTTCAATGTCAACCCCGGCTTCCTTGCGCGCGCGCTTGATGAATTCGTCGCGATTTTTGGCCTCGCGCACGGCGCTCGTAGCCACGGCGCGAATCTCGGCGTCGTGTGACTCCGCTATTTGGTTCATTCGGGTAAGGCACAAGATCCCGCGCTCGATCGCGTCGGGCTCGAGCAGTTTCATTTCACCCGCTCCGTGGCCTATGCGCACGGTCTGCTTTTCGCGGGCCACGACCTCAAAACCGCCGTCTACTGGCTTGGCGACTACGAGGTGAAAACTATTGGTCCCAATATCCAGAGCGGCGATGTTTTCGTTGCCAATTGGGGACGCCACGATTAGATCATAGTTTCGCGGTCACGGCGATAGCCTGAAACGGCAATTAGCCCGAAGCACCAATTGGAGCGCCAGATGTCATCAACTTCAGCCACAGATTCGGCGGTCACCGAGCCTTCGCGCGGTCATGCTCGCATCGTCTACCTAGGTTCGGTCTCGCCTCATTGGGAGGTCTACAGCGACCATGGCGATCCAAACCTGCTCGACGAGTTTCGCGCCCGCGTGTTGGCCCGCCTAATTTTGTTGCCTCGCAACGACCCCCAGTTTCGCCGCAACCAAGAGCGCGTCAACCGCGATGCAGAGCGCGAACGCATCAGCATCGAATGGGAACTCGGATACCCCGCATAAAACGAAGCGTTTCGCTCAGGGAATCTGCCAGTGACTTCTTTGCGAAATTTTATTAGTTCGACCTTTCGGCCGCGAACCGATTCGTACGATGCTGTAGTCGAAGCTCGATACATCAATCGTGAACTTAGTTGGCTTAATTTCAATGAGCGAGTTCTGGCGCTCGTTGCCGACGCTGGCATACCGCTATTGGAGCGCTGCAAGTTCGCCGCAATTTTTAGTTCGAACCTGGATGAGTTCTTCCAAATTCGTGTCGCCGCGCTAAAGGATCAGGTAGAAGCGGGGGTCTCTGACCGCACGCCAGACGGTCGCACGCCAAGCCAACAACTCGTCGAAATTTCGGCGCTCGTGCAAGATTTGATCACAAAACAAGAAACACTCTGGCTCGAAGTACTCAAGCCAGAATTGGAGACCAGCGGCATCCAGATACTTGCATGGGCAAGTTTGAGTGACGCCGATCGCGCCCACCTGGTAGTTGAGTTCGAGTCGCGGATATTCCCTGTGCTGACACCGCTCGCTGTCGATCCGGCGCATCCGTTCCCGTACATCTCGAACCTGGCGTTGAACCTGGCATTAATCGCCCGCGACCCCAGATCCGGCGAGCGGCGCTTCGCCAGGGTCAAGATTCCACAGACTTTCCCACGCTTCATGCCTTTGCCCAACAGCCGAAATTTCGTGTTGCTTGAAGACGTTGTCGCGGCCAACATGGGGAGGCTGTTTCCCGGCATGACAATCGAGCAGTGCTTCGCGTTTCGCGTTTCTCGCAACGCCGACTTGTCGTTAGACGACGAAGATGCCGAAGACTTGTTGGCCGCCGTAGAGATGGAGTTACGCCGCCGCCGCTTTGGCCGCGCGGTGCGCCTTGAGGTTCCGACTGACATCGATCCCGAAGTTCTGGCGATGATGATCGACGAACTTGAGTTGGATTCTGGCGACGTGACGACGCATCGCGCCATGATCGGCTTGAGCGCTTTGTCGCAACTGGCATCGCTCGACATGCCCCAACTTCGGTATCGGGTATGGAAGCCACTCGTGGCCGGTCGCCTACAGGCAGCCCAAGACTCAGGTCGCTCGATATTTAGCGTGATTCGCGAGCGCCAGTTGCTAGTTCATCACCCCTACGAGTCTTTCTCGTCGTCTGCCGAGGCGTTTGTAGAACAGGCAGCGCTCGACCCAAAAGTTCAGTCGATCAAGATGACGTTGTATCGCACATCTGGCGATAGTTCAATCGCGCGACACCTGATCAAGGCATCAGAACTAGGTAAGCAGGTGGCTGTTGTCCTCGAACTCAAGGCCCGCTTCGACGAGGCCCGCAATGTTTCGTGGGCAAGGGAACTCGAGTACGCGGGTGTGCACGTTACCTACGGCATCGTTGGCCTGAAGACGCATTCAAAGTGCGTGCTGGTAGTGCGCAACGACCCAGACAAGATGCGTCGTTATGTGCACATCGGTACTGGCAATTACAATTCGGTCACGGCGCGCTTGTACGAAGACATCGGCTATTTTACTTGCGAAGACGAAATCGGCGCCGACGCGACCGAGCTTTTCAATTATCTCACGGGTTATGGCCAAGAGCCCAACTACCAGTCGATGCTCGTGGCGCCGCACCAACTTCGCAATCGAATTCTCGACCTTATCAACAACGAAGTTAAGTTCGGCTCCAATGGTCGCATCACCCTAAAGTTGAATTCGATCTCCGACCCAGTGGTCATCGACGCGTTGTATCTAGCGAGCAATTCTGGCGTGAAAATTGACGCGATAATTCGCGGCATCTGTTGCTTGCGCGCCGGCGTCGCCGGGCTCTCAGAAAATATTACGGTGCGCTCGGTGTTGGGCAGATACTTAGAGCACTCGCGCATTTATCGCTTTGAGCATGGTCGGGCGGACGGTTCGCCCCTGCACCTAATAGGCTCGGCCGACTTGATGGGACGCAACCTAGATGGTCGGGTCGAAGTGTTGGTGCCGCTCACGCACCCGAAACATCGCTTCTGGCTTGACAAGGTATTGGGTTTCTTGCTCGACGATTCTGCCGCGCATTTTTCGTTGACCGCGCAAGATGGATGGGTGCGTGACTGTTCAGAAGGTTTCGTCAATGATGCGCAAGAGCGTCTGCACGAGTGGGTGGTTGCGACGCAAATTCGCTAGCAATCCTGTTAACTTTTCTGTCACCTTTTGTTATGTTTTCGTCTATATCCAACGAGTATCCTTAAACCAAATGGACGAACTGCGCAAAACCTTCCGTCAAGAATTGGACGACATTCGCACTCAGGTAATTGGACTAGGAACTTCGGTAATCGAGGCAATTCCGCGGGCCACCGCGGCACTTCTCAAGGGCGATCTCGAGGGCGCCGACTACCTCGTTCAGGCCGATGATGAGATCGACTCAAGGGCGATTGACATCGAAGACTCGTGTTTTCAGCAACTCGCGCTGCAGTCGCCGGTCGCGGGCGACCTGCGTCAGCTCGTCTCGATTATCAAAATTTCTGGAGAATTGGAGCGTTCGGCAGACCTCGCGGTCAATATTTGCAAAGCGGCGCGACGCATTTATGGGCACAATCAAGACCCGGCGTTGTCAGAGTTAATCAGCAAGATGAGCGAGCAAGCGCAGCAGCTGTACATCGCGGCGATGGATGCATTCCAGAAGAATGACGCCGCTAAAGCTGCCGCAATCGACGACATGGATTCGTACCTCGATGGCTTACATCGCCAATTCATTCAAGAGATTTTCGAAAGCCATGCCCGCCAGGCGATCGACCTTCAAGTCGCTGTGCAAATGGCGATTGTCGCACGCTTTTACGAGAGAATCGGCGACCACGCGGTTAACGTTGGCGAACGCACACGTTTTATTCTCACGGGATGGCAGCCCGAGCACCGCGGCGCGGCGCGCTTTCGGGCATCGAACCGTGACTAGTGATCAGCCCACGGTCTTCGTCGTTGAAGACGAAGAATCGTTTGTCGAAGCACTTGCAATTGGCCTTAAGCGTGAGGGTTTTCGTGTTGAAGTAGCGCGCGATGGCGCCGAAGCATTGGCTAATTTCGACTCGGTCAAGCCCGACATCATGTTGCTCGACGTGATGTTACCGAAGGTGTCTGGCACTGATGTATGCCGAGAAATTCGCAAGAAAAGCAAACTGCCGATCATCATGGTCTCAGCCAAAGGCAGCGAGGTGGACACGGTTGTCGGTCTCGAAGTCGGGGCCGACGATTACATAGTCAAGCCGTATCGCTTGCACGAGCTCGCGGCGCGCATCAGGGCTGCGCTGCGTCGCAGTGGTCAGGGCGGCGCAGCCGAGCCAGAAGCCGGTATCGGCGCCGTGCGCGTCGGCGATGTCTCGATCGATCCGGAGCAACATGTCGTTACAGTTCGCGGCGACACCGTGAAGATGCCACTCAAGGAGTTTGAATTGTTGTACGTATTAATGGCCAATGCCGGCCGCGTGCTGACCCGCGAGATTCTCATTGATCGAGTCTGGGGTAGCGACTATTATGGCGACACCAAGACGCTCGATGTGCACATCAAACGCCTCCGTTCCAAGGTTGAATCTGATCAATTGAACCCTTCTCGGGTCGTGACCATTCGCGGTCTCGGCTATAAATACGAGAAGATGACTTCATAGCAAAGCATCATCGCAAAACGGGACTTGCCCCGGCATCGCCGCTCATAAGACTTGCCCGCGTGCATGGCTGCATGGCCGCCGCCGAGACATTTCTGGCGATCTCCCTCGCCGACTCCTTGTTCTTGTCGATTAGCCCAGATGCGGCGCGCGGCAAGGTGATGTTGTTCTTGGCCCTGAGCCTGGCACCGTTTGCGATTCTCGCACCCTTGATCGGCCCGCACATCGATCGTCTTCGAGGCGGTAGACGAATGACCGTGTTTGGCGTGGGTATTTTGCGTGCGGGTGTCGTGGTGTTAATGATCGGCAACGTTGATTCGCTGCTGTTATTTCCGCTTGCGTTTATTTCACTTGTGCTCGCCAAGACCTACGCAGTGTCGCGATCGGCGCTAGTGCCAACATTGGTGCGAAGCGACGACGATTTTGTGGCGGCCAACGGCCAACTTGGTTTGGTCGCCGGTGTCGTCAGTTTCGTGGCAGCAGGACCAGCCGTATTGCTGCAGATGATCTCGACGCAGGTCTCGCTGGCGGGATCGGTCGTGCTATTCGTTGGCGCCGGGGTCCTGGCGCTGCGGCTGCCGCGTCATGTGGCAACGGTGAGCGGTCCGCAAAGAAACATCGAACGCGAAGAACTGCATCGTCCACAGGTAATGCACGCCGCCATGGCGATGATGGTGTTGCGCGGCGTGATCGGATTCATGTTCTTTCACCTGGCGTTTTGGCTTCGCGATCAGCGTGCGGGGACGGCCTGGTTCGGTTTGGCCCTGGGTCTTGCCTCGATGGCAACGTTGCTCGCAAATTGGGTCGCCCCGTTGTTGCGCCGGCGCATGCCAGAGCAAGTGATGCTTGCAGCGACATTGATGATCGTCGCGGTTGTAGGTCTCGCGACCGGCCTTGTCGGCGGCATAACCGCGGGGATTGTTCTATCGGCGACGGTAAACGGTGTCGGCGCACTCGGGCGTTTATCTTTCGAATCAGTCGTGCAGGTCAACGCGCCGGATGCCAACCGCGCCCGCGCCTTCGTACAATTTGAAACTCGCAACCAACTAGCTTGGGTGCTCGCTGGGCTCGTCGCGGTAATATTTAATCCGCCTGGCGCACTCGGATTCGCATTCGTCGGCGTCGTCGGAGCATTTGGCGCTGTCTATTACATTATGCGTTCGCGGTCTACGTAATCCGTCAGCAATCACTGCACTTCAAGTCGGGCCAACCACAGGCCAGGCGCGTCGAGTTCGCTCGGCGTCGGCAGGTTCCTGGGAGCGTTGAACAGCTGAAGCGCGCCATCGTTGCCGCCGCGCTCGACGACACCCGTGATAAATGCGCGCCCTCGCTCGAGCTGCTGGCGACTGAGGCGAAGTCCCAACAGCTGCTCTACGAAGATGTCGTTTGGCGAGGCCTCAACGCGGCGGCGCCTGGCTGCCTCAGCGATTCGCGATCCACTACCCAAAACCATTGCCGCCGCGGTATCGACCTTATGGTCAATAAACCCAATG
>JBKJMC010000168.1:0-10522 GCA_046596615.1 Ilumatobacteraceae bacterium
ACGCAGTTGAGATCAGGCCACCGCCGCCAGAAAACACATTTGGCACCGACTTGGCGTAGTCGCCGAGCAGGTCGTAGCGCTTTAGGCCAGAAGTTTTTTCGTCAACGCTGTAGAGCGCTGCGAGCCGATCTTGTTTCTCAATTGGCGTGTGAAACGCGGTGTCGCGCATGCCTAGCGGCGCCAAGATTCTGCTCTCGAAGAACTTGTCGAGAGACATGCCCGAAATGACCTCGACGACGCGGCCCAAAATATCAGTTGCCACGCTGTAATCCCACGAAGTGCCGGGCTGAAATAGTAACGGCATCGTGGCGACGCGGTCGGCAAACGCTTCGAGCGAGTCGATTTTCGGGTTGCCCATTTCGAATCCGGCCCGACGATAGATCTCGTCTACTGGGTGCGCGTAGTTGTACGAATACGTCAACCCTGCGGTGTGCGACATCAGGTGCCAGATGCGCATCGGCTCGGTCATTGGGTCGGTGACAGGTTTCAACGCCGAACCACCGCGCCACACGCGCGTTTCCGCAAATGCCGGTATGTAGTTGCTCACAGGATCGTTGAGTTGCACCAGGCCTTCTTCGGCGAGCATCATCAGCGCCACCGAGGTGATCGGCTTGGTCATCGAATAGATGCGGTACATCGTGTCTAACTTGGTCGGCAACTTAGCCTCGACATCGCGCATGCCGTAAGTGGCAACGTGGGCGAGTTGGCCCTTGCGGGCAACGGCCACCGTGTAACCAGACAGACGACCATCGTCTACATAGTCATGAAAGTGCGTATCAATGCGCCCCAAGCGATCGGCGGAAAAACCAACCTGTTTCGGCTCGACTTCCACCTTCAACTCTGTCATCGCAATCTCCCATTCCGCGGCCCACCGAAGCCTATGGCAGCGACATCAATTCAGCGAAAGCGGGCGTGCAGCCATTCTTCGAACGATGGCCCAACGTCCGGTCTTTTCAGCGCAATTTCGATCACGGCCTCGAGCCAACCGCGCGGCGTGCCCGTGTCGTGGCGCTCGATGTCACTGACAATGCCCTGAAGATGGCCGGCGTGCGCGGCGATCAGCAGTGCATCCGTGAGTTGAATTTCTCCGCTCGGTGCGGGTTGCAGCGCATCGATGTCATCGAGCATCTGCGGGGTCAACACGTAGCGACCTATCAAAATGATGTCACTTGGCGCCTCGTGCTCGCTTGGCTTCTCGACGACGTCGGTTACAAGCACGACGCCGTCAGCGCCGGGCTCGGTGGCGACGCTCACGCACCCATACGCCGAGACCTCGCTGCTATCAACGCGCTTTAAACCGACCACGCTCCTGGATGTTTTCTTGCTTAGGGCTATCATCGCCGCGAGCAGCGAAGAGTCGCCCATTAATTCGTCCGGCAGCAGCACAGCAAATGACTCGCCCCCGATCGCCGGCCGTGCGCACCCGATCGCGTGACCCAATCCGCGTGGCATGTCTTGGTACACGACACTGACCGTCACGTCTGTGCCAATGCGCGCCAACCGCTCGGCCAACTCAACGCGACCGCTGTCATGCACGCGGCGCACAACATCCGAAGACGGCTTCAGGTAAGACTCGATCGCGCCCTTGGCCCGATTCGAAACCACCACGATGTGCTCAACACCAGCACCGATCGCCTCGTCCATTACTAATTGCAGCGCCGGGGTATCGAATATTGGCATCAACTCTTTGGGCACCGCCTTGGTCGCGGGCAGGAACCGGGTGCCGAGCCCGGCGGCAGGGATCACAGCCGTGCGCAAACTCATTCGAGCATCATAGAATGACAAGTCGCATGCCCACCTATGTCTATAAGTTCATTGAATCTGGCGAGACCATCGAGGTCCAGCAAGCCTTTACCGACGAGGCTTTGACCACTCTTGCCCATCCAAGCGACGGCAAGGTACGCCCGGTCAAAAAGGTATTCACGCCCGTCGGCGTTTCGTTTAAGGGCGGCGGTTTCTACAAGACCGACAGCCGTTCGGGCGCATCGGCGCCGAGCACATCCGCCACTCCTGCGACGACCGCCGCCAGTTCTAGCGATGGATCACAACAGGCAACCGCGACAACCCCCGCGAATGCGCCGGCCAGCACTCCGACGACGGCGCCAGCGAGCGCGCCGGCGCCTGCCCCGGCGAGTGCGCCAGCGAGTTCGCCAGCCAGCACGACTTCTAAATAGTCGCACGACGTATATAGCACTCGCGGTACCCGCTGCGCACACATCGTTGCATCATGCAACGCCTCTCGAAATCAAAAATATTTGCCAAGTTCGCTGCGGCGAATAGGCCAGCAGCAGCAAAAATAGTCTCATGGCTTGGCGCGCAGTACTCAAAGTTGTGCCGCGACCAAACAAAACAGCGCCAAGTCGTCGCCGCACTGGCGGCGCTTGCTGCCTTGGTATTTTTTATCAACGTCACCCAGTTGCAGTCGCAGCGCGAACGACTGACAGAAACTACTAATGCGCTCGTCGCCACGCGCACTATCAGTGCGGGCGAGATGGTTTCCGCCACCGCGACAGCCCCGTTTACCCTGCCTTCGTCAATATTTGCTCCATCCGCGATTTCGAGTCTCCCTCAACCCGCCTTCGCCCAACGCGACATCAGCGCCGGCGACTTGATCACCACCAGCAACGTCGCGACGCAACCCGTCGCGGTAAGCCTCGTGCCCGAAGGTTGGCGCATCGTGTCGATTACCCCGCAAACGGCTCTCCCGCCGATGAATCTTGGCGATCACGTCGATGTGATTGCCAACAACATCGTGCTCGTTGCCGACGCCATCGTTATCGGGATCACCATGTCGAGCAACGCGACCGGAGACCCGACAACCAGCGGCGGCGCAACCGGTGGTGAACGCGCGATCACGCTCGCTTCTCACGTCCTGATCGCAATCCCGGCAGAGGCGGCAGCAACTGTCGCTACCGCCGCCGCGTTCGGAGACGCCACGCTGGTGGTCGCGCCATAAGACTTCTAGCGGATGCTGCTGGCGGCGACGCCGAGTATCGCCACGCCGACGACCACTCTGTAAATCACAAACGGAGTAAAACTGCGCGTCCGCAACATTCGAATCATTGCCCACATCGCTAGCCAGCCGGAAACCCCAGACGCGACGATGCCCGCTAGCAGCGGCACCAGTAACCCGTCGGGTATTCCATCAGAAGCCAGCTTGAGAAGTTTGTAGGCGACGGCACCCGCGATCACGGGCAACCCCATTAAAAATGAAACCCTCGCCGCCGAGTCGCGCGTGAACCCTTGGCGCCTCGCAGCCGTAATCGTGATGCCTGATCGACTCGTACCGGGGTTAAGCGCCAGAATCTGGGCGAGGCCGAGCGTAATCGCGTCGCGAGTTCCAAATGTCTCGAGATCGCGGGAGCCAGTTTGGCGGTCTGCCCACAACAAAATCAGACCGAACACAATTAGTGAGCAGCCGATCAGCCACGGCTTGCCAAGGCGCTCAGTAATGTAGGCGTCGCCAACGCCGCCCGCAATCGCGGCTGGTATCGCAGAGACCACGAACAACCACGCCATACGCCCCTGTACGGTTGCGCGCTGCGAGCGCACAAACACTGCGCTCACTCCATCTCGAATGTAAACCCGCAATTCGCGGCGCAGATAAAACACCACCGCCACCAGAGTGCCCAAATGCAATGCAGTGTCGAACGCCTTGTTGGCGGCAAGATTGTTGGCGAAGTCATTCCACCCAAAGAGCCAGGGCACAATTATTAAATGGCCGCTAGACGAGATCGGCAAAAACTCTGTGAGCCCCTGCACGACGCCGAGAATCACGGCGTGAAAAATGGACAAGCCTAAACTTTACACCAAAATAGTTCACTGTTTGGCAGCCCCAGCAGCGTTCGGTATTGAGTGATAATTGGTTAGGCGCCGCTCATCGTGACGTCGCGAATCACCATCGTCAGGCCCGCGGCGCGGCTGGGTAGCCAATCGACGTCGTTGCCAAGCGCAACAACATCAAGCAACATCTTCTGCAGAGTGCTGGCGATCGTGAACTCGCGCACCGGCGCGCCGACTTGACCGTTATTAATCAACAGGCCAGACGCGCCCGTCGAGAAATCGCCAGAGATCGGGTTAACGCCACTATGTAGTCCCTGCACCATCTGCACCCAAACGCCGTCCTCGACTTCGGCAATTAGTTGTTGCTGTGACTTCGAGCCCGGCGTTAGTTGCAACGCCATGCAGCCAACGCCGGGTGAACCGGCGAAGCCACCGCGCACTCCGTTGCCAGTGCTCAAGGTATTCATGCGCCGCGCGCTGTACGACGAGTGCACAAACTTCTTGAGCACGCCGTCTTCGATCAATACATTGCGCCGCGCGGCCAGGCCCTCGCCGTCGATGTCGGTGGCGGTATATGCGAGGGGGTTTGTCGGATCATCGACGAGAGTGATGCGCGAGTCAGCGACCTGATCCCCAAGCCGACCGGCAAAAAAACTGCGTCCCTTCGACACACTCTCGCCGTTCAAAGTACTCGAAATAATGCCTAGGAACTGCGCTGTCACATAGGGGTCGAGCACGACAGTGACGCGCTTCGACGGCGGCTTGATCGCACCCAATAATCGCGTGGCACGGTCGGCTGCCTCGCGCGCCGCCTTGCTCAAATCAAAGTCCTTCGGCGAGTCGCCGACCGAGAAACCAAAACCGGTTTGAGTCTCGTCGCCGTCGTCGGCGAGCGTCGAAACCGACACGTAGCAAGAGTTGCCGCGACCGCTCTCACGAATGCCCGTGGTCGTAGAGACAGCGGTCTCGCCC
Source organism: Ilumatobacteraceae bacterium (assembly GCA_046596615.1). Lineage (GTDB taxonomy): Bacteria > Actinomycetota > Acidimicrobiia > Acidimicrobiales > Ilumatobacteraceae > UBA3006. The sequence goes on from JBKJMC010000168.1 coordinate 4,756, forward strand.
CAGCCGTCGTCGTAATTAGACTCTTCGACGCGAATGCGCGAATCGATGCCGAGGGTGAGCTGTTCGAGTTCTTTCGTGAGGGATATCTTGTTCGGCGTCAAATAATTGGCGAGTTCATCGTCCCAGAACTTTTGCGGCACGGGCACAACGCCGTCTGGCTCGGCCAGACCCGCGTACTCGTCAATCGTGCCGAACTGCACGTTGTCGCGTGCCTCTGCCAAGACCTCGGCAATCGCATTGGCGTCGAGCGTGCCGGCATAAGCGAAGCCAGTGCGACCATCTTTAATTACGCGAATTCCCACGCCTTCGCTCTGCGCCGAAACGAAGTGTTCGACTTCACCCTGATAAACACGAATCGCCGTCTCGCCGCCGCGGCCCACATAAGCCTCAATTTGCTCGCCGGCCATGGCCTGCGCGACGACGCGGTCAGCGATCGCCTGCAGATCGGGTACCTCTACGCTCATGCCGCGGTGCCGCCAATCGTCATCGCCTTGACACGCAGTGTGGGCTGGCCGTCCCCGACCGGCACACCCTGCCCGTCTTTACCGCAAGTGCCAGGGTTGCCCATCGCGAAATCGTTGCCGAGCAGGTCGATGTCTTGCAACACCTGCGGGCCATTGCCAATTAGGTTGCCCTCGCGCAGCGGCTCGGTGATTTCGCCATTTTCAATTAAGTACGCCTCGGTCATTCCGAACACGAAGTCGCCGCTTGCGGTGTCGACGCTGCCGCCACCAAGTTTGGCGACATACACGCCGCGCTCGGTGGCGCGCACTATGTCGTCTGGCTCTTCTTTGCCGTTGAGCACGAACGTGTTCGTCATGCGCACCATCGGCAGATCGGCGTAACTCTGACGACGACCGTTACCGCTTTGGCGATGCCCCTCCTTGCGCGCACGCAGGTAATCCCACATGTAGTCCGTGAGCACACCATTCTCGATCAAGACATTTCGTTGCGAGGGGTGACCCTCGTCGTCGATTCCGATCGCGCCCCACTCGCCCGTCATCGTGCCGTCATCGACGAGCGTGACGAACGGCGCCGCGACCGACTGGCCGACCTTGCCGCGATAAACGCTGGCGCCCTTGCCGACCAAGTCCGCCTCAAGGCCGTGACCGCAGGCCTCGTGAAATAAAACGCCTCCGCTGCCGCGTTTAATCACAACGGGCATGCTGCCCGACGGCGCTGGTCGTGCCTTGAGTTTCGTAATCGCCTGCTTAGCGGCCCGCACCGCAAGTTCTTCAACATCGTGCTCGTCGAATAACTCGAAACCAATTGTGTGACCTAGCGAGTCGTAGCCAGTTTGCATGCCCGCGTCGCCACTGGCGACCACGTTGACACGAAAAAAAGTGCGAACCTGGTCATCGGCGCTAAACACACCTTCGCTGTTGGCGATCAAAATGCGCTTCATCGAGTCGCCGTAACCGGCTGAAACCTGCACGACCGAACCATCCACCGAGCGCGCTGCGGCATCAACTCGCATCAGCATCTCGACCTTGCGCGCCTTGGCGACCTCGTCAGGCGCGATGCGCACGGTGTTCACGGGGTGACGCAGCAACGGCCGCAGCGCAATCTTGTGCACGCCGCCGTCGCCCTGTTTAGCGGCTTCGGCCGCGGCTAATGCGGCGGCCAGCAACCCGCGCTCCGAAAGATCTGACGTATGCGCAAAACCCGTGGTCTCGCCGGCGACTACGCGAATGCCCGCGCCGCGATCGCGGCCGCTTGTGACCTGCTCAACCCTGCCATCATCGAGCCCCGCCGAGGTTGAGCGCTTGTCCTCTATATAGATCTCGGCGAATTCGGCGCCTGTGCTGCGGCCCTTGGACAGCACCCTGGATAGAACATCAGCTTCAACTAGCGGCTGCAACGATTTGGGCTCCTGCGATTGTGATGACATTGCGCCAGCCTACCCATGCCCTGTGCGCTGTAACCACGGCAAGCACTCCCTCGCCTAATATTTGTGCGTGAATAGCGAGCAGGTCAATTTCGGCGAGCCCGCCGCCGTGCGTCACCACCGCACAGTGTGGTGGAAGGAGGCGCTAATAGTCGGCGCGTTCTATTCGCTATACACGCTGATTCGCAACCGATTCGGCTCGCAATTAGTTAACGGCGTCGACATCCCAGAGCATGCCTTCACCAACGCAATGCGTGTGATTCGCCTCGAGAGATACATGGGCCTGTATCACGAAGAATCGGTTCAGGATGTTTTTCTTCCCCACCTGTGGTTCATCAAAAGCATGAATACTTTTTACGGCACCGCGCACTTCTTCGTCACGATGGTTGTGTTCATCATGCTTTTCAAAAAACGACCAGATGTTTTCCCGCAGTGGCGTAACACTCTCGCGGCGATGACCGGGCTCGCGATTATTGGATTCGCACTTTTTCCACTAATGCCACCACGCCTTCTAGATGCGTCGTGCCCGCCTGTCGGCCGCGGCGGCGAGTGCATTGAGTCACCGTTGCGCAATTATAACGGTGCCACCAACTTCGGTTTCGTCGACACAGTTAGCACACTCGGCGGACCTTGGGCATTCAACAGAGGTCCCGGCGCGACACTTTCTAATCAGTACGCGGCGATGCCATCACTGCACATCGGCTGGTCAACTTGGTGCGCCTTTGCGTTGTGGCCGATTACGCGAAAAAAGTGGATGCGCGCCGCGCTTCTCATTTACCCCGCGATCACCCTATTTTGTATCATCGTCACGGGAAATCACTTCTGGCTCGACGGAATCGGCGGCATCGTGGTCTTCGTCACCGGTTTTGCGATCGGCACTATGGCCCATCGATACAACCATCGTCGCCTAGACCGACAGATGACTTCTCACCCGGCGTTCTAGTGCGCAGGCGAACAATCACAATATGAAGGGGGTGGTCTTGCGACCACCCCCTCGTAAATTGATTGTAAAATTTGTTGCTAGAGAATGCGGCTTACGTATTCTTTGGCAATAACAGCAACCAAGTATCAGTTGCAATCTTCAACAAGGTGCCGATCTGATAGGACCCAGAATCAAAACCAACAACCGCTGAGCCGCCATTCAAAGTGACTCCCGTGGCGGCTGTCATATTAATTCCGCCTGAACCAATTTGACCGAATTGAATTTTGGTGCCGATCGGAAATGCGACCGATGAGTTCGTTGGAATTGTGATGGCAATTGATCCCGCAGTTGATGACGTAATGAACTTGCCCGCGTCAGCAAGCACCAGGGTGTAACTGAATCCAGTTTGGGCGTTGATTGTCACCGGCGATATCGAACCAGAAGCACCAGCTGCACCAGCTGCACCAGCCGCACCTGTGGCGCCTGTCGCACCCGTCGCGCCTACTGGGCCGGTGACACCGAGGACCAACTTCGTCTCGCTCGCCGAACATGGCTTGACCTTGGCATGGCGCATCACGCCAGTTGTCTTATTTACACAAATATTCACCGTGGCGCCAGGCGTCGCCGCGCGCGCGCCGACTACTCCGCCAACGCTCAGCGCGAGGGCAACCACGACTACGGTCGATCGCTTGCTCATTCCCCGCCCATTTCCAACCTCCGAATTAATAAATTTCATAATGGTCTCCTCTTAGAATTGGTCTCTAATCTGGTTCGAGTCTAATCAGTGTCTCAAAGGCCGCGGGGATAATCGGGGTATCGTAATAGGGCTATGGCCCTCGCAGATATTCGCCAACCCAGCGATCTTCACAACCTCAGCATCGCACAATTACAAGAACTGGCGGGCGAGATCCGCGAATTCATTGTCGACGCCGTTTCTGAAACGGGCGGCCACCTCGGATCAAATCTTGGCGCGGTCGAACTCACTCTCGCTTTGCACCGGGTATTCGATTCGCCGCGTGATGCAATATTGTGGGACACGGGGCACCAATCGTACGTGCACAAAATCGTCACTGGGCGTCGTGGTGGGTTCAGCAAGTTGCGCGCCGCGAAGGGCCTATCCGTATACCCGAGCCGCGAAGAGAGCATCCACGACTTCATAGAAAATAGCCACGCCTCAACCGTGCTCAGCTATGCCTACGGCCTGGCAGTCGCCCGCGACAACGGCGCTACGCCAAACCGCCGCCATGTTGTTGCGGTCATTGGCGACGGGTCGATGACTGGCGGCATGGCGTACGAGGCACTCAACAACTTGGGGCACAGCCATAAGCGCGTGATCATCGTGCTCAACGACAACGGTCGCAGCTATGCGCCGACAATTTCTAATCTTACCCAGGCCGATTTTTTAGACGACAAAATTGACGCGATACCGAAAACAAAAAAGAAAAAGAATAGCCGTATCACGCAAAAACTCGCCAACAAACTCACCGACATTCGCCTCAACCCCGTGTATGTACGTCGTCAACGCAAACTTGAAAAGTTTCTGCGCGACCTGCCGATCGTGGGCACGCAGGCCGAGCGCGGTCTCGAAGCGTTCAAGGCCGGCGTGCGCGAATTTTTGCAACCGCCAGCATTCTTTGAGGCGCTCGGCGTGCGTTACATCGGCCCGATCGACGGCCACGACATCGAAGCGCTTGAGCACGCCTTCGCCGCGGCCAAGCACCGTGTCGACGAAGGCCCAATCGTCATTCATGTGATCACCCAAAAGGGTCGAGGCTATTCACCGGCAGAAGATGATGACGAAAAACACCTGCACGATGCGCCTATCTTCGACCCGATTAAGGGCCCGCCCAAGGCGATCCCGACCGGTTACACACACGCGTTCTCGGACGCAATTCTCAAACTCGCCGAGCAAGACCAGCGCGTTGTCGCCATCACCGCCGCCATGCCCGGCCCGACGGGTCTGATCGAGTTTCAAGAGCGCTTCCCCGATCGCTTCTTCGATGTCGGCATTGCCGAGCAACACGCCGTTACCGCCGCCGCCGGAATGGCAATGGGCGGCTTGCGCCCGATCGTTGCGTTGTATTCAACATTTCTCAATCGGGCCTGGGATCAGGTCGTATTTGACGTTGCACTGCACCGCTTGCCAGTCATCTTTTGCCTCGACCGCGCGGGCATCACAGGCGACGACGGCCCGAGCCACCACGGCATCTACGACATGGCGTTGCTCTCTAAAGTACCGGGCATGCGCGTACTTGCGCCGTCGAGCGCACAAGAACTGCAGCAGATGATGGGCGATGCGTTGCAACTCGCAAACAGCGGCCCAGTCGCCATTCGGTATCCAAAGGGCAGGGCCCGCGAGGTTGGCGAACGCGAAGTCGGTTCGGGTTTGGCCGCGCGTCAAATTCTTGCCGACAACACCAACAGCCTTTGCATCTTGGCCGTCGGCAAACTCGTTGGCGCCGCAGCCGAAGCTGCGGCAATCTTGGCCGAATCTGGCATCAACATCACCCTGTGGGACGTGCGCTCGTGTGCGCCCCTCGACCCCGTGATGATCGCCAGCGCCGCCAACCACAACATTGTCATCACCGCCGAAGACGGAATTCGCGACGGGGGTATCGGCATGGCTATCGCCGACGCAATTTTAGCCGGCCCTAACAATAAGCCAGCCGTACATATCCTGGGAGTACCGACTAAATTTATCCCCCAGGCCAAACCGGACGCGATTCTGGCGCATTTAGGTCTTGACTCAATGGGTATCTTCAACTTCGTAAAGGAAGTGTTGAACGGCTAATCGCAACGACGCAAATCAACGCCGCGCCCGAATACGCGGTCACCTCGCAACAAGAATGCAACATGAGTTCGCCTAATTCTGGGCATAGCGTGATGCCCATGTCGGAAACCCCAAACACTCTTACCCCAGATCCGACAGCGGGTTGGCCCGCAGAATTGGCGCTGGG
>JBKJMC010000060.1:0-4995 GCA_046596615.1 Ilumatobacteraceae bacterium
GTCGATTTTTGGGCCGAGTGGTGCGGACCGTGTAAGCAGATTGCGCCGGTTCTGGCCGATCTTGCCGCCGAACAATCAGGCAAGTTAACTATCGCTAAACTCAATGTTGACGAGCACGGCGACATCGCCCAACGCTTCAATGTGATGAGCATCCCAACCTTGCTTATTTTTGACAAAGGTGAAATGAAAAAGCGCCTCGTCGGGGCCAAGGGCAAGGGTCAACTTCTTCAGGAGCTCGCAGAATTTCTACCGGCTTCCCATTAACTCAGGGTCAGCGCGGCGAACAAGTTCGCCAACTGCAACAACGATTAGTTAACGCTGGTTACCTTTCGAAGAATGACCTCGAGCCAGGCTTTTTTTGTAGTTTCACGGCCAGCGCTCTGATTGAGTTTCAGTCCCGTCAGGGGCTGAGCAGCCACGGCTACTGCGATGAAAACACTTGGTTGACACTTATTGAATCGTCGTGGGTCTTCGGTTCACGCCTTTTGTACTTAACGTCACCGCACCTCCGCGGAGACGATATCGCAACTTTGCAGCATCAGTTAGCGCGTCTCGGATTTGACTGCGGGCGGGTCGACGGAATTTGCGGGCCTCTGACTATTCACGCTCTGAGCGAATTTCAACACAACTACGGCTTGGCAATTGACGGCATCTGTGGACCCGAAACCATTCAGGCGCTTGACCGCGTCACTGGCCACAGCGGCGACGGTCCGGGGGTTGTAACCGTGCGCGAGTACGAGGAGTTTCTGCGTGGCGATTCCTTCGGTGCCAACTATGCGCAACCGCGCATCGTGTTGGCGATGTCCAGTGCTCACCCACCACAACTGCTCTCGTTGATTCAACACATCTCGCGCAAATTGCACACTTGCAGCGATCAGATTTTGATTGTCGACGATGTCAACCATGCTGCACACGTGCGCACCGCCAACACGTTTAACGCCCATGTCTTCATCTGCATTGGATGCAACCGTGACGAAGCAAACTTTGTTGCCTATTACGAGACCGAAAATTTTGTTTCGCGCGGCGGCAAGTCGCTTGCCAACATCGTGGCGACAGAACTTAGCGAGCCCAATATTGACGAGTTGTCAGTCGTGGCGATGCGCCTGCCCGTGTTGCGAGAGACGATAATGCCGGCCATCGTTTGCAACATCGGAGATTACGACGCTGTTATCCACTTGTGGAGAGACATCGGAGACTCGCTCGCAAACGCAATAGCCATATGGGTTTCATCCGAGTCGGCAAACCGAAACTAGCCCGCCGCTCGGATTTCTGTCCGACTTTTCCCCAAAGTTATCCACAGATTGTGCGTAATCTCAACTAGAGACTGATCATCAACCTATGCGTGACGCTTATGGTTTTGCGGCGAAATTATCACCAAAATAGCGTCACTCGCTGATCGGTCCCTCGGTCATTAAGCGATACATCCTCTCAAGATCGTCGAGATCGGCAAAGTGAATTATGACCTTGCCGTTTTTCTCGAGCATCGTTACGTCAACAGTCGTCCCCAAATGTTCGGCCAACAAATTCTCAAGCTCGAGCAAACCCGGTGGTCGTAGTGCGCTTCGCTCTGTCTTGGAATTGCCAATACCACTCTTGGTACTATGGGTTGATCCAGGTTTTGCCGCGTCAGTTTTCGTCGCGCGGATAATCGAATTTTGTTTTTCGCGCACAGCATTTTCGATTCCGCGAACCGTCCAACTTTCTTGTGCCGCGCGTTTTGCCAATTGCTCCTGAAAGGCGCGGTCCGGGGTGCCCATTAGAGCTTTGGCGTGACCCGCAGAAAGCTGACCATCGGCCAGCAGTTGTTGGATTGATGGCGGAAGTGAGAGCAGTCGGATGGCGTTCGTAATCGCGGAGCGACTCTTGCCAACTTTCTCGGCAATCGTTTCGTGAGTCATCTTGAAATCGTCAAGCAGTTGTTGGTAGGCCGCCGCCTCTTCAAGTGCGGTGAGGTCTTGACGGTGCAAGTTTTCAACGAGGGCCTGCTCGACCGACGAAACGTCGTCGGTAACCCGAATAATCGCTGGAATTATGCTTAATCCGGCCCTGGACGCTGCTCGCCAGCGCCGCTCACCGGCGATCAATTCGAAGCGCCCATCCTTTGCCGGCCGCACCAATACTGGCTGCAGCAGTCCGATAGCCCTAATTGAGGCCGTAAGTTCACCAAGCGCCTCTTCGTCGAAGTGAACGCGGGGCTGATTGGGGTTGGGATCAATCGCTGAGATCGCAATTTCGCGTAAACCTGACGTCGCCGGCACTGCCGTTCCCGTTTGCGGACTAATGTCCGATGGGATCAGCGCGCTGAGGCCTTTACCGAGTCCGCTGTGGCGGGCCACCGCTCACCTCCAGTGCTACCGCTCGATATGCCTTGGCGCCAGCCGAAGACGGGTCAAATGTAATGATCGGTTTGCCGTGAGATGGCGCCTCAGCCAAACGAACCGTATGTGGAATAACGGTCCGACAGACCTTTTCGCCGAAGTGTTCGCGAACCTCACTAACGACATCGCTTGACAACTTGGTGCGCGAGTCAAACATCGTGCAGATAATCGTCGAAACACCCAGGCCTGGGTTGAGATTACGGCTGACTAGGTCGACATTGCGCAGCAGCTGTCCAAGGCCCTCAAGGGCGTAGTACTGGCATTGCACGGGAACTATTACCTCGTGTGCCGCCGTCAATCCGTTGACCGTAAGTAAACCCAGTGACGGCGGACAGTCGATCATTACGAAGTCAAACTGGTCGGAAATGGCATCGATCGCCTTTTTTAGGCGGGTTTCGCGACCCATCGCTGGCACCAACTCGATTTCGGCGCCGGCCAAATCTAGGCTGGCTGGGGCCACGAAGAGGTTTTTCACGGCCGTCGCCACCAGGCAATCATCGAGAGATGCGTCGTGCAGAAGTACGTGATAGATAGTGGTCTCGAGGTCTCTGGTCTCCAAACCGAGACCCGTGGAGGCGTTACCCTGGGGGTCTAGATCAATGATTAGAACCCTGTACCCCTGTTCCGCCAAGCAGGCGCCAAGGTTAATTGTGGTGGTGGTCTTGCCCACGCCCCCCTTTTGGTTGGCGAATGCCATGATCCGAGGTAGCGGTTGACGTTGGGTAGTCGTGGCGGTGATGGCCATGGTTCCGCAAGGCTAATCCAGAAGAGACCTTGGTTCGCGGATGTTCCACGTGGAACATCTATGCAAGAGTCTCCGTTTCGGCAATCTCCTTTTCATCGCCCATGTCTTAATGTTCCACGTGGAACATTGCCAGGGGACCAACCCGGGTTGGACCGATGACCCCCAATGCGGATAAATCGACGCCTTCCCAGCGATCCTCAGTTTCAATAGGTGGTTCGCTGATAACAACTACCCCACCGTCTCTTACTAATTGGGCCGACCAGGCCAAGGTCTGCACTGGCGGCCCGAAGCCCCTGCTGATCGCCGCGTCAAATCTGCCCTGCCACGACAATTCTGTGCGGATCTTATTGACATCGGCGCAAACGACTACGACTTGATCGCCCTTGTCGAGAAGGGCAATTGCTCGAATTAGAGCATCGACCCGCTTCTGGCGACGGTCGACGAGCGTGACTCGTAGGTCCGGGCGGGTAACTGCAACTATTAGCCCTGGAACGCCGGCGCCGCTTCCTAGGTCGACGACTTCACGGGCCCCAACGGGGATGGCGTCGGCAAACCAAGAGGCATGGCGAATAATCTCAAATAGGGGACTGGACCCCAGTGCCCCGATGCGCTGGGCCTCGCCCAAAATTCGCAGCAATCCCTGATGCGAAATGGGCGGGTCGGTGTGGGGTTGCACCCCAGTCAGGGTAGTTCTGGCTAGGCCGGAATTACGACTACTCGCCGCTGTGGATCTTCACCCTCTGAACGCGTGGCAATGCCCGCTGTGTCGGCGAGTGTGTCGTGGATGATCTTGCGATCGGCCGAATTCATCGCCTCAAGGGCGCGGGGCTCACCGCTAGCCAAAACCTCGGCGGCGACTTTCAAGGAAAAGCGGCCCAAGGCCTCGCGGCGGCGCTCGCGGTAGCTGCCCATGTCAACCCGCAGATGCGTGTCGTGGTCGCCGAGTCGCCGTTGGCTGACCACGCGGGTCAGGTCCTGCACGGCCATCAGGGTGGCGCCGCGTTGGCCGACGAACAAATTTAAGTCGTCGCCATTGACCTGAATGTCAATGTCATCGTTTTCGATTGTTGCTACTACCTTGCCCGTCAGGCCCGCGGCCTTGAGCATCCCCTCTAAAAATGTGGCGGCGGCCGCACTTACAGTGGTCGCCTCGACCTTGGGTTGATCGGCGCGGTCTTCTCGGGCACCATCATTGTCGGATACTTGGCGCTCGGGTCGCGGCTTGCGCTCTCGGGGCGCGCGGGTGCTCGAGTCACGGCGCGAAGGCGCCGCCGAATCGCCGGCCGGGCGGGTGCTCGGGCGACGCGATGCACTTTTCGCGCCACGCTCACGGCGCTCGCTCTTAGCGCGAGGGCTGGTCGGGCGAATTCGCGCGCGCACACGAGCCTCGCCCCGGGTGCGACCAAATAACCCTTGCTTCGGTTCGTCAATTACTTCGAACTCGGCGTCGTCTTCGGCAATCCCGAGTTGATCGAGCGCAAGATTCTTTGCCTCTTCAATTGTTGCGGCTGTTGTCTCTACCCATTCCATAATGATTCCCTTGTCTACTAGTCGCGTTTTTTGCCGGGCGCCTGCGGGCGTTGTGCGGGTCTCGCAGAAGGCGTTGGTTTATTTTTTGGTGCTGTAACTCTCTTGCTTGTAAACGGTTGGTCTTTCGGCGAGGAAGATTTCTTTTCCGAATTCTTTTTCTTTGAATCGTCCTTGTCGTTCTTGGCCATGTCTCGCGCCTTGGTGCTGGCAGCCTGCGCCTGACGACCGATCGAGTGCTCGTGACCGTAAAAGCGCTTGGTGATGTAGTACTGCTGCACGATACGAACCAGCGCTTGGACCATGTAATAGACCACTAATTGCGTCGTCAAGAAGATCTGAAAC
>JBKJMC010000214.1:0-7215 GCA_046596615.1 Ilumatobacteraceae bacterium
GTTGTCGCCGAGGTACATTACGAAGTCTTCGTCGCCCAAGAACGGCCGGGCGATCAATACGCAGTGAGCCAACCCGAGCGGCGCGTCTTGCGGGATGTAGGTGACCTCGACGCCGAACTGCGAACCGTCGCCGACGGCGGCGCGAATCTCTTTACCCGTCTCGCCGATGATGATGCCGATCTGCTTGATGCCGGCGAGCGCCATCGCCTCGATGCCGTAGAACAGGATTGGCTTATTGGCGATCGGCACCAATTGTTTGGCGCTGGTATGGGTGATCGGTCGCAGACGCGTGCCAGCGCCGCCCGAAAGAATCAGCCCCTTCATACGCCTACAGGATAGGTGACTAAGCGAACTAGCGTCTTGTTCATGACAGGACCATTGCTGCACTCGTTTGCCAAGCCCACCAAGACTGATTTCATCAAGATTGTGCGCGGCTCGGGCTCGCTGCTGTGGGACGACAACGGCCGAGAATATATTGACGCCATTGGCAGCCTGTGGTACTGCCAGATTGGGCACGGCCGCAAGGAAGTCGCCGACGCGGTCGCCGCCCAGATCTCGACGCTCGAAACCTATTCGACGTTTGACCCTTTCACCAACGAACTCGCCGATCGCCTCGCAGCCAAATTGATCTCGCTGTCGCCGCTGCCAGACTCGCGCGTATTTCTGTGCGGAAGCGGATCTGAATCGATCGACTCGGCCATGAAAATCGCGAGGGTGGCCCAGGTGCAGGCCGGCCACCCCGAGCGCACCATCATCATCTCGCGGATGCGCGGATACCACGGCACAAACTACGGCGGCACCAGCGCCCAGGGTTTGCCACTTAACAAGGTCGGCTTCGGGCAACTGCTGCCTGAAGTCGTGCAGATCGACGGCGACAACATCGAAGACCTGGCGACGTTCATGAAGGACAACGGCTCGCGCGTTGCGGCCGTGCTGATGGAGCCGCTGCAAGGCGCGGGTGGGGTGTGGCCGCCGCAAGTTGGATATTTGGAGGCTGCGCGCAAACTCTGCGACCAGCACGGCGCATATTTAATTTTTGACGAGGTGATCACCGGCTTTGGCCGCCTGGGCACGTGGTTCGGCGCGCAATACTTCAACGTCACGCCAGACCTGTTGTGCTTCGCCAAGGGCGTGACCTCCGGTTACCAGCCGCTCGGCGGCGTTTTTGTCAATGGCGCGATCGTCGCCGCACTCGAGTCGGACCCGAACTTCTTCTTGCGCCACGGCTACACATACTCTGGCCACTCTGCGGTCTGCGCGGCGGCGCTTAAGAATATCGAGATAATCGAACGCGAAGGTCTCGTCGAGCGCGCCAAACATGTAGGCGCACGGCTCAGCGCGGGGCTCAAATCTCTTGCCCAAGACGGCATCATCGACCACGCCCGCGGCGCGGGCGCAATTTGGGCTGCGGGCCTCAAGCCGGACCAGAACTGCACCACGATTCGCGACAAGATGATCGAAAAGGGCGTGATCGTGCGCTCGATAAATGCCGACACCAACGCGTTCTGCCCTCCGCTAGTGATAACCGACGCCGAGATTGACAAAGTATTAGATGTCTTCGCCACCGTGGCGAGCCAGAAGTGAGAGAAACGTGAGCAATCAACTTTCGGGTCAGCGCGCGCTAGTTACTGGCGGCGCCAGCGGCATCGGCGCGGCCATCTCGCGGCGCTTCACGTCAGAGGGCGCGCACGTCGTCGTCGCCGATATCAACGACACCGGCGGCAAGGCCGTCGCCGCCGAGATCAATGGCGACTTCGTGCACCTCGACGTGACAGACCCGGACGCGTGGGACGAATTGATATCCACGCAGCAAGATTTCGACATCGTCGTGCTCAACGCGGGCGTCTCGACGTACCAAAACGTGATCAGCGCGACTCCCGCCTTCCCGTTCCAGAATCTCGACAACGACGCCTACCGACGAATCATGAGCATCAACCTCGACGGCGTCGTGTTCGGCGCCCGCGCCGTGATCCCAGGCATGGTTGCGCGTCGCTCCGGTCAAATCTTGGCCACGGCTTCGCTCGCTGGAATCATCGGCATCGGCCAAGACCCAATCTATGGCCTGACCAAGCACGGCGTGGTCGGCCTAGTCAAGTCTCTCGGGACTGCGCTCGAGGCGCACGGCGTTTGCATCAGCGCGCTGTGCCCCGGGTTCATCGACACTCCGCTCGTCTCTGCCGCCTCACAAGAAGTGATCAAGGCGTTTGGCATGGGGATCATGGAAGTCGCGATCGCAGGCGACCTGGCGATGCGCGCGCTCACAGAGCGCGTCAACGGTTCTCAGTGGACGGTCATCGCCGGCCAGCCGATCATGCAGTACGTTCCACTCGTGCCGTTTGCCTTGTAATTAGTTTTAGTGAGCGAAATTCTCTTCAACCCGTTCGACCCGGCGTTTCGCGCCGACCCGTATCCGTATTACGACACCCTGCGCGCGCAAGACCCAGTGCACCAAACGGCTTTCGGCATGGTCGTGCTGACTCGTTACGAAGATGTCTCGGCGACGCTCAAGAGCAACGACTACAGCCGCGACATCGAGAAGTATTCGTCCCAGGCTTCGTCACCGGCGCGCCAGCGCCGCCGCGAACGCGATGCAAACCGCACTAAGTCGATACTCAACCTCGACCCGCCAGACCACACCCGCCTGCGCCGACTCGTATCAAAGTCGTTTACACCGTCGGCGATCGAGCACCTGAGATTGCGCATCGCGCTGCTCACCGACGCCGTGCTCGACCGCGCCCAACAACAAGGCTCGCTCGAACTCGTCGACGACCTCGCTTTCCCCGTGCCGTTTCAGGTAATTTCAGAACTACTAGACATGCCGACCGAGCGAGTCGACGAGCTGCGCGCATGGTCGCAGTCGATTACCGCATCGCTCGAGCCAACCGCGAGCGACGACGAACTAGCCGCGAGCGATGCGGCGATCGACTTGCTCGTGCCATACCTAACAGAGATCATCGAACATCGCCGCAAAAATCTTGCCGACGACATGCTCAGCTCGTTGATCTTGGTCGAAGAGTCCGGCGAGCGCATGACCACAGCCGAACTGATGGCGTTCGTCGTGCTGCTATACATTGCCGGCCACGAAACCACCGTCAATCTCGTCGGCAACGGCACTCTGGCCCTGCTGCGCAACCCTGAACAACTCGCCGCAGCACGAGCCGCCGGCGTCACCCCCAACATCGTCGACGAACTTCTGCGCTTCGACGGCCCGGTGCAACACACGGTTCGAGTGCCACTCGTGCCGGTGCACTTTGAAGTCGGTGGCGAGCGACGCACGATCGAGCCCGGCACGAGAGTGCTGACATCACTCGGCGCAGCTAACCACGACGGCGCGATGTTCTCGTCGCCACATCAACTGCAGCTAGATCGCGCCAACTCGAATCGGCATATGGCGTTTTCTAGCGGAATTCACTATTGCTTGGGCGCGTCGCTCGCCAAGTTAGAGACTGAGGTAATGATCGGCTCGCTGATCTCGCGCTTCAAGAGTCTCGAAATTGTTGGCGAGCCGCAGTGGCGCGACAGGCTTACTATTCGCGGCGTCAGCAAGCTCTCGCTTAGTTGCTCGTAAGCAACTTGATCAGGCTGCTGGTGTCGTAGCGGCTGCCGCCCATCGCCACGACCTGCGCGTAGAACGAGTCGACAAGTTCTGTCATCGGCAGCCTGGCGCCGTTGCTTTTGGCCTCGTCGATGCAAATCGCCAGGTCCTTGCGCATCCACTCGACGGCGAAACCAAAATTAAATTCGTCGCGCACCATTGTCTTGGCACGGTTATCCATCTGCCAAGACTGCGCAGCGCCCTTCGAGATCACGTCGACGACATCGTCTGCGTTTAGCCCCGCGCGCATCGCAAAGTTGAGCGCCTCGCTGAGACCTTGCGCCACACCGGCGATGCAAATCTGGTTGACCATCTTGGCGAGCTGGCCAGAGCCGACGCCGCCGAGCAATTTGCACATTTTGGCGTAGGCGCTTATCGCCGCTTCTGCTCGCGCGTACACGGCCGCGTCGTCGCATCCGCACATCACGGTTAGCGCGCCGTTCTCTGCACCGGCCTGGCCACCCGAGACCGGCGCATCGATAAACCCGACGCCATTACCCGAGCACGCGGCGGCGAGTTCGCGCGCCAGCGTCGCCGAGGCTGTGGTGTGATCGACAAGAATCTTGCCGGCGCCCATGCCCGCCAGCGCGCCTTGCGCGCCGAGCGCGACCGAACGCACGTCGCTGTCGTTGCCGACACACATGAACACGATCTCGCTGGCAAGTGCAACCGCCATCGGCGTCAACGCCATCGCGCCGCCGTTGGCGGAAACCCACGACTCGGCCTTTGCCGTGCTGCGGTTGTAAACGGTCACGGCGTGCCCTGCGGTCGCCAGGTGGCGAGCCATCGGCGAGCCCATCGCCCCAAGACCGATGAAACCAACTGCGGTCACGGCGAAACTTACTTTTTCTTAGCGACCGCTTTGGCGGGTGCCTTGGCAACTTTCTTGGCGACTGGTTTGGCCGCGGCGACCGCTTTGGCGGCGGCCGGCTTGGCGGCAATCTTGGCTGCGGGCTTAGCAACTTTCTTGGCCTTGGCGGGCTTGAGCACTCCTTCTTCGAGGGCGTGGTCGAGCCACTCCTCGGCCTTTTCCGTCGACACCTTCAGCGCAGGCGAGATCTCAGAGATCAGGTTGATGCGGGCACGGTCGTACATTGTTTTTTCGGCTGCCGAGAGCGCGCTGTCGCGATCGCGGGCGGCCAAGTTGCGAACAACTTCGGCGACTTGATAAACATCGCCGCTCTTGAGCTTCTCTTGGTGGTTCTTAAAGCGACGCGACCAGTTGGCGGGCACGCGCGGGTCGGCCTTCGACAGCACAGAGCGCAGATCTTCGAGTTCGCTCTTGGAGACCGGCGGGCGCACGCCAACCTGGTTGGCCATCGCGGTCGGCACGGACAGCGTCATCTCGTTGATCACGGTCTTTAGGATCAGATATTCCTGAACGGCCCCGAATGCCTTCATTCGTTTGATGCCGTGCACAATGCAGGCCCCATGTTGCGGGTAGATAACGGTGTCACCTTTTTTAAATTTCACGAGTGCCCTCTCTTAAACCTGACCCCGAAAGGATACGGCATAGAGCCTCAAAAACAGCAATAATCACGCAACAATCGCTGGCACTAACTCGTCAAAGAACAGCGCGTCGGCGCGCTCAACATCGGCAGGATTTAGCGAATTTGCCATGCCCACAGATGCCACCTTGTCGATGCCCAACGCCTCAATCATTTTCAATTTGGCGACGCAGGCTGCGGTATTTCCGACCACGCCGAACTGCTCGATAAATTCATCTGGCAACGCTAGGGCTTGGCGCGATTGGCTGCTGGTGTGATCGTTCATGTCGACGTCCTTGTACAGGTTTTGCATCACGGCCTCTGTGACGCTCGTCTGCGGGCCGGTCGACTTACCGTGCATCACCGCGAATCGCGCGAACAACGAAACCCCGCCAGCCGCTAGACGCCTCGCAATAACTATGTCGTCGTGCACCACGATGTTTAGCCACGCGCCGAATTTGATTGCGTCGGGATCAAGCCCAGCCGCGATGCGCGCATCTCGGGCAACCCCGATCGCCCATTTGATTCGGGTCGGATCTGCACCTACCGCCAGCATCACGCGATCTGCGTGCACTGCTGCGAGCGCGATCACCTTCGGGCCGGTCGCCGAAACCTCTACCGGCACCTTCTTGAGGCGCATGTTCGACGGAGTTCCTTTGCGCGCCAACTCGCGCGCCAACCAGTCGATGCGACTCGAGTGTGGCCCGTCGGCCAAACCGAGCGTCGCCAAATCGGCACGCGAGTTGCCGTAAAACGAAATCTCGTCAAACGGAACGCTCTCGCCGCGCAAGTATTTTTGCAAAGCCTGCACATACTGCGAGAGTTCGCCTACCGATGCAGGCGCGCGACCGATGTGCGCCAGCGATGAATCGCCGCGACCGATGCCCAGCGTCATGCGTCCGTTTGATAGTTGTTGTAAAGAAGCGATCGCCGCCGCCGCCACGGCCGGGTGCCGCGTTACGGGGTTGGTTACGCCCGTGCCAAGTTGCAGAGTCTTAGTCGCCATCGCCGCGGCTGCCAACGCGACGTAAACCTCGCCGTCGGTGTTCTGGGCGTCGTAAATCGCCAGCCCGCTCGCCCCCGCGGACTCGGAGCGCTCGGCAAACTCGACGATCTCGCTTGCGAATGCAGAGGCCACCGACCAGATCTGAACCATGCGCCCTCGGTAGGAATCGAACCTACGACCTACGGATTAGAAGTCCGTTGCTCTATCCATCTGAGCTACAAGGGCAATTCGCCCGACTAATCGTATCTCAGTAGATCATTTAATTAATCGAGCCGAACCACAGGATCGCAGTGGCACGGTTTGCGCCTGACGCCGCTTAGTTCGCGTTGTATGAAAAAGTTGAGTTCACGGGAACACCAACCGTGAGGACGTCGAGCACCGGGCAGTGTTCATCGACAATCTTCGTTAGGTGGGAATAGCGCTCGCTCGTCTCTGGCCCATTCAGACGAACGTTCAAGTCAATCGACTGAAACCCGGCACGAACATTTGGATCAAGTCCGAAAAATCCCTGCACATCAATGTCTCCGGCAAGGGAAACTTCGACGCTGTCTAGCGCAATCCCCAACTTGGCCGCCCACACTTGGTAGGTGATTACTTGGCATGCGCCGAGCGATGCCAGCAGGTGCTCGACAGGGCTCGCGCCGAGGTTCGTGCCAGCAAGAGTTGGCGGTTCGTCGATCGTGAATTCGTGACCCGCCGCCCTAACAATGACTTCGGTGGTCGAACCAGAAACAAGGGTTGTAACCGCCTGGGGCCGGATTACGGCTAGCGCCTTATTGCCCTGCACGGCGGCGGCCGTAGCGGCAACGACTCCGGCAAGAATGCTGGCGGATGAAACTTGCTCCTCTTTAATTGTGTTTGTCATGTTGGTATACCCCTTCGTCTTGTGGAGGAATTGCGGAATTGACTTGATCTTCGATGATAGCCTATTCCTGACTAATCTAATCATATTTATCAAGTTTCTTCAAATTGACCAAAAGCCCGTAAATCTAGGTAGCGGTTGGCTACTTTCGATGAAACAGGGCGTGCGTGAACGACTGGGGGGCACCCCACGGCGTGTAGTGCAGGCGCTCGAATGACTCAACAAGCTCAAACCCACCCGCGAACACGACCGCTAGCGAGGCCGC
>JBKJMC010000244.1:0-3745 GCA_046596615.1 Ilumatobacteraceae bacterium
GATCGGGTTTGCCGCGTCGCCCAGTCGCAACACGTTATTGGTGCCCACGCCATCAACAATAGTGTCAAAACCGTCACCCCTCTTATAGTTATAACTATCGTTGCCGGCGCCTCCCAGCAGGAGGTCATTGCCCGCTCCGCCGACGAGCGTGTCATTCCCGAGTCCGCCGGTCAGTGTATCGTCGCCGCCGTTTCCCGCGATTAGATCGTCCGTGTTATATCCAACGATGGTGTCCGGTCCGCTGGTTCCGATGAGCGTCTGCGCTTTTATGGTGTTGAAATCCCATATTGTGCCGTCACTAAATTCAACTCGATTTACCGGAACAGCGCCATTGATGGTTAAGAGGCCATTTTCAATCTTCAGCGTATCGTCCGCGTCAGTGGTAAATAAGAAAGAATTCGCGAGGTTCTGCACGTGCACACGGTTCGGAGAAAAATCAAAGCGAAGAATATCCGCGACCGGATCGAAAATATTTCCCAGCCCTGGGCCGGCCGAAACGAATTGTTTTCTTACAGTGTCGTTGCCGTCGCCGAGCCGGAATACGTACGTGTCAAGACCCAGTCCGCCAAGCAACAAGTCATCACCCGAACCACCCGCAAGGATGTCGTTTCCGCGACTGCCGTATAGCGTGTCATTGCCCGCACCGCCGGACACGTAGTCATCGCCCTCACTTCCGTCTAATGAGTCATTTCCCGCACGGCCGATGATTACATCTACGCCCGACGACCCCGTTATCGCGTTACCGCTGGCGGAGTCGGTAATTTTGCTGGTAGCGATAAGAGTAAGTTTGTCGACGGCTTCCTTGTCGAGCACTTCACCATCGGCAAAGTGATAAGTCGCAATTCCGCCGGTTGCGTTGACCTTGATGCCGACTTCATCGCCAGCGCCGTAAACAACAGTCAAATATTCAACGTTGTTCTGGTCCAAACCCGCGCTGGCGGTAATGGTCGATACATCTATTCCGTTGCTAAACAGGATTTCGTTAAAGCCCACCGCATCGTCGATGATGTCGTGACCATCACCGGCGTTGAAGAGGTAAGTATCGTCTCCGTTCCGGCCAAATAGAGTATCAAAGCCCGCGCCACCTTGGAGAATGTCGTTGCCGACGCCACCAACCAGTTGATCATCGCCCGCATCGCCCATCAGTCGATCGTCGCCGGCACCACCTTCGATTGCATCGTTACCGCTACCACCAGACGCCCTATCTCCCCCGCCCCCGCCGGTCATCACATCATCGCCTGCGGTTCCAGTTATGTCGCGAGGCGCGTAGTACGCGTGAGCGAGAAACTCCGCCCACGTTTCAATTGCGCCACTTGCGTATTCCACGAATTCGATGGCTCCACTAAGCGCATTCTTGATAGCAATGGTGTCCGTTGCGGAATAGTTCAGTCCGAGGTAGCCAGGGTTCGCCTCGGTTTCAAACGCGAATACGGTGGATGCCGAAATGCCCTCGCCGAAGCGGATTACATCATTGCCGGAAAGTTCTTCTAACGTGTCACTGCCATCACCTGAACTAAAGATGTAGACGTCGTCGCCATCGCCGCCGTTCATAAAATCATTGCCGGTCCCGCCTTCAAGCTCGTCGTTTCCTTCATTACCTTCCAATTGGTCGTTGCCCTCTCCGCCAATCAGCGTGTCGTTTCCCGCAAAGCCCGCTAGAAAATCATTGCCCGCCTCGCCATTGAGGTAGTCATCACCCTGATACGCGACGTCCACCAGCAGATCATCTCCCTGAATCTGATCGTCGCCATCCCCTCCAAAAATCGTGTCCGCGCCTCCATTTCCGGCTAGTTTGTCGTTGCCGGCGCCACCATCGATATAGTCATTGCCGTGAAATTGCCCGGCCAACCTATTGTCATCGCCGAGAACAGTGTCGTCCCCTTCGCCGCCGAAAAGAGTATCGTTCCCGCCCTGACCCGCGAGTTGGTCAGCGCCATCGCCCCCGTCGAGGTAATCATCACCATGAAACTGACGGTCGAGTTCATACGCATCGCCGAGCAGAAAGTCATCTCCCTCACCCCCAGACAGCGCGTCGTTTCCGCCTTGCCCGAACAAAACGTCATTGCCGGCGCCGCCGTCCAGAAAATCATTGCCGTGCGATTGCGCTAGGGTAAAAAATCCATTGCTGATGTCAAATGTTTGCGTGTCACCGAACAGGGCGTCTGCGCCCGCGCCGCCAAATAGCGTATCGGAATCTCCCTGCCCGCTGAGGAGGTCATCGCCGTCACCGCCAATCAGTAAGTCATCTCCGTATCCACCCTGAATGAAATCATTCCCCGCGCCGCCATCGAGGACATCAGCACCGTCGTCCAGAAGCTGGTCACCGCCCGTGAACCCGGTGAAGTAATAGGTATTAGTGTCATTGTCTTCGACACGGCTCGCCACCCAGCCTTGGCCTTCGGCAATTGCTACGCCAACAATCTGCCCCCCGAAGCCTTGCGCCTCGTAGGAACCGCCGCCTATTAGAAAGTCGTCGCCGTCGCCGCCCTCGAGCACGTCAGAACCCGAGCCCCCGGCCAGGAAGTCGTTACCTTCATCGCCGGTAAGATAATCGTCGTCGCCGCCGCCTTGGAGCGCGTCGTTCTCCGTGCCGCCGTAGAGTTCGTCGTTACCACCTGAGGCGATCAGGATGTCGTTGCCTTCTTCTCCGTACAGATATTGATCACCGTCACCGTTGGTGACAATGTCGTCACCGAGACCACCCCAGCCCTCGGCTTGCGCGAGGTTGACGTGCAGCCTGTCGTTGCCGCCGAAACCGAATAATTTTTGCAGAATGGACGTGCTGGTGAGCGTGTCGGCGCCGGCAGTGCCGTTGAGTTCGGTCTTGTCCAGGGGCTGAACGTCTGGGCGAGTGATTCCCAGTTCACCGCTCTTGAAGTTTTCAACGACGATTGCGACACCGGAATTAGCCGGGTCTGTGATAGTGAGAATCCCGCGGCTGTCCAGCTTACCGGTGAAACGGTACCGCAAGGTTCCGTCAGTAAAAAGCTTCGGGTCGTTCGGATCAATAATCGTTAATGCGGATCCCCCGAGTATTCGCCCGTCGTATTCTATTTTTCCTTTTCCATCGCCCTCTTCTTGCGAATTGAAAAGCCCGCCCAGAAATCCGCCGTAATCAATAATTCGATCAGTGCCGGCGTTCCGGCTGATGCGATACGTGTCATCACCTTTCCCGCCACGCAGAATATCGTTATTGTTATCGTTGCTGCCGCTTAGAGTGTCATCGCCCGCGCCACCGGAAAGTACATCGTCTCCGGCACCGCCTTCTAAGTAATCGTCGCCGCCATTTCCGGAAAGATTATCCCTGCTCGACTCGCCGAACAGGCGATCATTAGATCCTCGCCCTACCAGCGTATCGCCGCCATCGGCACCAAATACGACTTTCCTCTCTTCATAGTTTCGTCCGAAGTAGATCCGATATTTTGTGGCCAGATCGTCGTATGAGGTCTTGTTTTCCGCGAGGGCTTTGACAACGGTTGACGAGAACGGGTGCGCAAACAAGACATCACTTACCGGATGGTCGACATCGTTGTTAAGATTGTTGACGTTTAAAGCCAGGCGACGATACAGCATTTCGCTGCGCGCCGTTATCCATGCCAGACTCACGTCTCCCGCCCCATCCAAATTGCGATCCAGATCGAGCATTCCCTCTAGAGCACCACCCTGGCGATAGTCTGTATACAGGCCTGCGCCTACGACCGCGAAAGGGTTTAGATTCTTCAACGCATAACGATACGCCAGCCCG
>JBKJMC010000294.1:0-9124 GCA_046596615.1 Ilumatobacteraceae bacterium
CCGTGAAGTTGACTGGCGACTTGTCGCTTGGCGAGGGCACGCTGGGTTTTGATGTTTCGCGCGACGGAAAATCCGTCGCCACCGAGCCGTACCTCGGTGCGGCGGGACATCTCGTAATCGTCCGTGCGGGCGATTTCGGATATCTGCACGCCCACGCGATCGATGACTCCACTAATGCGGTCAACTTTATGGCCGAGTTTCCGACGCTGGGAACATATCGAATGTTCTTCGAGTTCGCTCATGGCGCAAGCGTCCACACGGCCTCGTTTACGGTCGAGATCTCTCACTAAGGCGGTTGAAAATATGAACACAAGCATCGTCGAGCCAAGCACGACCGACATCCAACTAGATATCGGCGGCATGACCTGCGCATCCTGCGCGGCGCGGATCGAAAAGCGTCTTAACAAACTCGATGGCGTCGTCGCCTCGGTGAACTACTCGACGGAGAAGGCGAAGATCACCCTCGCTGGTTCCGACCTAACGGCGCAAGATCTCATTTCCCAAATCGAAGGCGCCGGTTACACGGCGACGGTCCCTAAACCGGCGCGCACGGCAAATTCGCCCGCCGCCGATGCCGATACTTCGACGCAGCCCGACCGAAACGAGCCGACTCGCGTACTTCGCCAGCGCCTGATTATCTCGGCGGTATTGGCCCTGCCGGTCGTGATTTTCACGATGGTGCCGGCATCTCAGTTCGACGGTTGGCAGTGGTTGTCGCTGACGCTGACGGCGCCGGTCGTGATGTGGGGGGCGTGGCCGTTCCACCGTGCTGCTTGGGCAAACTTGCGTCACGCCACCGCAACGATGGACACGCTGATCTCGATAGGAACGTTGGCGGCATTCGGATGGTCGCTATATGCATTGTTTCTCGGCACCGCCGGCGAATTGTCAATGCGCCACGGCTTCTCGCTCACCCCGCAGCGGGGGATGGGGTCAAGTCAGATCTATCTCGAGGTCGCCGCGGGGGTCACGGTCTTCATTCTCGCCGGCCGATACTTCGAGGCGGTGGCAAAGCGGCGATCTGGTTCGGCGCTGCGTGCTCTGCTCGAACTTGGCGCCAAAGACGTCGCCGTAATTCGCGATGGTGTCGAGGTTCGAATCCCGATTGAACAGTTGACGGTTGGCGACCAATTCGTGATTCGGCCAGGCGAAAAGATCGCCACCGACGGAATTATCGAGGAGGGCACGTCGGCAATCGACGCGTCGCTCGTAACAGGCGAGCCCGTTCCTGTAGAAGTTGGGCCTGGCGACGTTGTCGTCGGCGCGACAATGAACGCCGGCGGGCGACTCGTAGTTCGGGCAACGAGGGTCGGCGCCGACACTGCGCTGGCACAGATCGCGCGGCTCGTCGAGAACGCTCAGACCGGCAAGGCCCAGGTACAGCGCCTCGCCGATCGCGTCTCTGCAATCTTTGTCCCCGTTGTCATTGTGCTCGCCGCGGCAACTCTCGGATTCTGGCTCACCGCGGCGGCGACGGATGGAACGACCACCGCGTTCACCGCCGCTGTCGCCGTCTTGATCATCGCCTGCCCGTGCGCGCTCGGGCTGGCGACGCCGACCGCGTTGATGGTCGGCACCGGTCGGGGTGCGCAGCTCGGAATTCTCATAAAGGGTCCTGAGGTACTCGAGTCCACGCGCAAGGTTGACACGATCGTCCTCGACAAAACCGGCACGGTCACTACGGGTCGCATGGCGCTCGTCGATGTCGTCGCGACGCAACTGGCTACTACCGGAGAGATATTGTATTTCGCCGGCTCGCTGGAAGACGCGTCCGAACATCCAATCGCGATGGCGATTTCTGCCGGCGCACGCCAACGCGATATCACTCTTGGCGTCGTCGAGTCGTTCGGCAACACCGAGGGGCTCGGGGTTCAAGGCGTTGTCGACGGACACGCAGTAGTCGTTGGTCGCGAGCGGTTCCTCGGCGACTGGTCGCTCAAACTCGGCGACGACCTTGCGGCTTCGCGCGACGCCGCCGAGTCGCAAGGCATGACGCCGGTGTTCGTCGGCTGGGACGGCGAGGTGCGCGGAATGCTGACACTGGCCGACACGATCAAGGAAACCTCTGCTGAGGCAGTCGCAGGTCTTCGTAAATTGGGATTGCGTCCCGTGTTGCTCACCGGTGACAACACCCGTGCCGCCAACGCAGTTGCCAAGTTGCTGGGCATCGACGAAGTAATTGCCGAAGTGCTGCCGGCCGAGAAAGTAGAAGTCATCCGCAGGCTGCAGTCCGAGGGCAGAGTCGTCGCAATGGTCGGCGACGGAGTGAACGACGCAGCTGCATTGGCGCAAGCTGATCTCGGGTTGGCGATGGGCACTGGCACCGACGTTGCCATCGAGGCCAGCGATCTCACGCTCGTGCGCGGCGACTTGCGATCCGCGGTCGACGCGATTCGGCTGTCGAGGCGCACTCTGGCAACAATCAAGGGCAACTTGTTCTGGGCGTTCGCCTACAACGTAGCGGCGCTTCCGCTGGCGGCGAGCGGCTTGCTGGACCCGATGCTGGCCGGAGCGGCGATGGCATTCTCGAGCGTCTTTGTCGTCTCCAACAGCCTGCGCTTGAGGAGATTCTCGTGAGCGCCTACGACATGCAAAAGACCGAGCTCGCGACGCGGCTCGCACGCATCGAGGGACAGGTGCGCGGCATTGCCCGGATGGTGGACGAGGACCGCTACTGCATCGAGATTCTCGATCAGGTCTCGGCAATAACTAAGGCCTTGCAACAAGTCTCGCTCGGGCTACTACACGACCATCTTGAACACTGCGTCGTCGACGCGGTGCACGCCGGCGGGCCGCAGGCTCAAGAGAAAATCGACGAGGCCACCTCGGCCATCGCCCGCCTGATGCGCACTTAATTCGAACTACTCAACTACTTACCGTCTTAGCCGGTCTTTCCCAAAATCTTGCATGCTGTTTCTACTGTTTTGCGCATGGGTATCTGATCAATTACGTCCGGCAACGTTATAAACGTTCGTTCCAACCCATCACCAAGTCGAACCACTGCATAAAATTTAAAGGGTTGACTCGATTCGGACAAAGCATGCGCATCGCACCGACCTTCAATAAATCGAACCGGAACTTCCACAATTGATTGGTCGGATCGGAGCGTCGCCACCGGCTCTTGGCTTTCGCCCAGCGATACGAACGTAAAGTTGATGGTGTTGCTAATGAAAGTCACTTCTATTGTGTCTAACGACTGACGACGAGTAAGGCGCAATACTCCCTCGGTCACAGGTCGACCTTCCAACGTGGTCTCGTGCAGGTCGGCAAATTGGATTTCTACTTGACGAATTATGTGCTGGCGTTCACAATCTTTGAGGTACAGATTGCGCGCGAAATGCTTAACGTCAAACGCGGGAACTTCGACAACCCGACCATCACGCAACGTCACCTTGGCAACCGCCAGTTGGGGATCGGGCATCGAGTCTTGTGTGCCGTCGCCCGAACAGGTTGCCGGTGCAAGGGGCACAGGGAAGTCAATTCGGTCTCCCGCGACGAGAAGGTTCTCTCGATTGGCAACCGCTGTGGTTAGGCCGTCCCAGACAAATTGAACTGCGACAACGTCAATTAAGTCAGACGTACCATTGATCAACTGCACTTGGAAGATTTCCTTAGCAACGTCGAGACGGTTCTGAAACGGCATTGCCGCAAACACGCCGTTAGGGATTGTGATTGGAGTTTCCGCAATTGTCGTGGCCACTGTCAAATATGAACTACTAGGCGAGCAACCCGCCAAAATTACGGCGAAGGCCATCAGCGCCAATGCACGATTGCGGTCCACGTTAAGGATTGTTGGCGGGGATCGTGGACGCAACCTGAGCGGCTGCCTCGACGGGCGCGCCGAAACGCAGCAATCGTCCGCCGAATGCGTATGAGCAAACTGTAAACCATGCCCACCCCAGCACGAGTCCGGCTACAACATCAGTGAGCCAATGAACGCCGAGCATCACTCGAGTGCCGGCAATGAGGATCGCAAGTGCGACGGCGGATCCAGACAGCATTGCCCTCGTGTTACGTGATCGGCGTTTTCCAATTAGCAACGCGAAGGCGACGTACGTCGCTGCTGCCGCGGTGGCATGCCCCGACGGAAACGACGCGCCTGAGAACCCAGTCAGCTGATCAACTGTTGGGCGCGCCCGGTCAACGATGAATTTGATCGTGTTGGCGACCATGAACTGCCCACCGACGACCAGAGTTAGGAATAACAACACCGCGCGACTGCGCAATCGAAGCGACTCGAATACGCCGACGACGAACGCAAGAGGAACGATCACCACGGCGCCACCGAATTGTGAGATGAAGCGCAAGATTGATGTCGACGAATTAGTGGCGTGTTGCGCTGCCCACACCGCGATTTTCGGGTCATAATGAGCAAGTCCGACGTTGGCGCGCACCATCGCAACGAGGATGCCGATCAGCGTCGCGGCAGTTACGAAAATCAGGACAGTGACCGTCAGCGCTAGCCCGGTGGCAACTGTCGGATCGATCCGTGATCGGATCACGGCTCGGAGTCGCGGATGGCGATACACCGTGGCCCGGATATCCGGATTGGCCAACTTCGGCGCCGCTGGGTCTCTCCATGGCCAGCGATGGACCACAATCGCTACGACGAGACCAATCACGCCGGCGAAACCTACCAATTCGAGTACCAGCATTTAACGTCTCTTTTACTAGGACAAAGTGGGTCCGCCGAAAGCAGTGTAGCGATGGTTTTCGTACTAGGAGTACGACCGCGGGCTCTGTGTAGGATCGCCATGTGATTCTCCGCGCGGTAGCGATGTTGTTGTGACTGGTTGGCTGAGTAGGTCGGAAAGTCGGCTTACTCACTTCCATCCAGCGGCGGCGGTGGCGTCGGTGGCAGTCAGCGGTTATTTGGCGGCATGCCTGGTATTCATCGGCATCGGCTTCTTGGTGAAAGACAAGTTAGGTGCGCTAACTCGTTGGGATGGCCGCGTAGCGCGAGGGTTCGCCGACAATCGCACGAGATCGCTGAACAATTGGACCGCATACGTCACGCGAGTCGCCGACACGCTCGGGATTCTCGCAGTGCTAGGCGTTGCATTTATCGTTCTGTTCTTTGTTCTCCGCCTTCGCTGGGAGGCTCTCATTGTGGTCTTAGCACTTTGCCTAGAGTTGACAATGTTCCTGACAGTTAATGTAGTCGTTGCCCGCGATCGCCCCGACGTCGTTCGCTTGGGCTCTCTGCCGTCAACTTCGAGTTTCCCATCCGGACACACCGCTGCCATCGTGGCCTTGTACGGCGGTCTGGCCCTCATCATCAATTCCAGGATCCGTTCCCGGATAATCGGTTTTCTTTTCTATCTAGGTGTGCTGGTCATGGCGTTGGCAGTCGGTTATGGGCGGGTGTACCGCGGAATGCACTTCCCGAGTGATGCCATCGCTGGTGCACTGCTCGGACTCACGGTGCTTGTAATTGCCGTCGCTGCGGTCAGGTCTGGCCAACTGGCGACAGATGAGCGAGCGCGTCTGCGTTCGCCGGCTCGCACGTTCGAATCACTGGTAACGAAGTGACGTCCATAGCTGTCGTCGCCCATCGAGACAAAGTTCTCGACGGCGGGTTGTCCGAGTTGCGTGAAACGCTCCTCGCTAATGGAGTGGTCGATCCGCAGTGGTTTGAGGTGCCTAAAAGTTCTAAGGCTCCAAAGTGCGTTCGTCAGGCGGTTAAGCGCGGCGCCGAATTGGTGTTCGTGTGGGGCGGAGACGGGATGGTGCAGCGCTGCATAGATACGTTGGCGGGCTCGAGCGTGGCCATCGCGATTCTGCCGGCAGGGACGGCAAATGTTCTCGCCACCAACCTAAGTATCCCGAAGAATTTGGCCAAGGCGGTCGCCATCGGTCTGCACGGCGAAAGTCGGTTGATCGACGTCGGCGTGTTTAATGGTGAGCGATTCGCGGTGATGGCCGGGGCTGGCTTCGACGCGCGGATCATGGGCCGGGTCGACAGCGCGGCAAAAGAGAAATTCGGACGCCTCGCTTACATTCAAAGCGGCCTGCAAGCGATGCGGTCCGGACGCCGTCGGATGAAAATTAAGGTCGACGGTCGACTCTGGTTTGACGGCAAGGCGAGTTGCGTGCTGTTCGCAAATGTTGGCACCGTTGCCGGAGGGCTGCGGATGTTCCCCGATGCCCAGCCCGACGATGGACTTCTCGAGATCGGCGTGATCACCGCACGCGGATTTATGGATTGGATGCGCATATTGATGCGAATTGTCTTACGCAATCCGGCGAGGTCGCCAATGGTCGAGATGACCCACGGTCGGAAATTCTCGGTGAAAATTGACCGATCGCTGCCCTACGAACTCGACGGCGGTGCGCGCACAAAGACGCGTAAGTTGCGGGTTCAGGTTGAGCCGTCTGCCATCTGTGTGCGGGTGCCAACGTAGGCCAGGGCGTTAGATGACACATAATCCCGTTGGCCACTTGACAGCCGAGCATCCGGCGATAGTCAAGTTCGGGCGGGTCGGTTGGCTCGCCAAGGGGGTCGTTTATCTTCTAGCTGGCGGACTCGCGCTGCACGTTGTGAACCGATCCTTCGGATGGACCAAGGTGATGGCCGGTTCCGCAGCGGCCAGCCCGACCGGCGCCATCAAGGAAGTTGCGCAGTCGCAAAGCGGGCCGCTCCTACTCATCGCACTTGCCGTCGGTATGTTCCTGTATACGGCGTGGAGGCTGGCGACGGCAATACTGCCTGGCAGCACCAACGCCGAGGGTTTGGTGACTCGCGTCGGATACTGCATTAGCGCGATCATCTACGCGACATTCGGATTTACGGCGCTCTCATTGGCGCGCAGTCGTGCCGCAAAGGCCGACGGCAACGAGAAGGTTACCGACATGACCAGGCAAGTGTTGCAGGAGCCAACTGGCCGGTGGCTTATCGGATTAGCGGGCGCCGTTGTCATTGCTACCGGCGCTTATCGGATCTCGAAGGGATTGAGATCCGATGTCACCTGTGATGTCGACATGAGGGGCATGTCGCGCGTAAGGAGCGAATTGACGCGACGTCTCGGCGCAGTCGGAGAAATCGGGCGGGGGATTGCAATGGGGCTCATCGGATTCTTTCTCATTCGGGCCGCCGTCACCTTCAGGGCCACCGAGGCGACAGGTCTCGACGGCGCACTGCGGCGCCTCGCCGCAGAGACTTGGGGGGTATTCGTTGTAGGCACCGTCGGAATCGGCCTAATCGCCTACGGACTTTTCTGTCTTGCCACTTTCACCCGCCAACGGCTCGAGGCTCCGTGACCGAGACCCATTGCGGCGAGTACAACGCGCCTTCGACCGCGGTGAAGTGACGATAAATGCGTTTCGATGAGTGGTTCCTCGCTGCCGGCGAGCGCGGCAATCGCCATAGTTCTATCGATAATCGCCACGGCGGCGTTCCATGGACCGAGGGAAACATCGCCGAGATTCTGGTCGACGGTCACGAGTACTTCGCGCAACTTCATTCGGCGCTGGCGGCAACAACTCCCGGTGACTCGGTGTACATGACCGGCCTCGAAGGCGATGCCGACGAGTTACTCGCAGGTCCCGGTACCGAGGCGGCCAAGGTGCTCGGAGATCAAGCGCGACTAGGCGTGAAGGTTCGCGGCTTGATGTGGCGATCTCACGGCGCAGTGCATACAGAAGCGAAGAATTTGATGTTCTCGCGGGCCGTGAACTTAGCGGGAGGGGAGTTGCTCCTCGACAATCGCATTCGTCGTGGCGGTAGTCATCACCAAAAAATTGTCGTGGTCCGCCACGAAAGCCATCCTGGCGACGACGTCGCGTTTGTCGGCGGAATGGATCTCGTGCATGGTCGCCACGACGATGATCGCCACCTTGGAGATCCACAATTGGCAACTCTCAGGCCGAACGAATATGGGGATGTTCCCGGATGGCATGACGTTCAGGTCGCGCTACATGGTCCAGTGGTTGACGACATCGCGTTCACATTTCGCGAGCGCTGGGAAGATCCGACGCCGCTCGACAATCGCAATCCTCTGCGTTGGTTCTTGCATTGGTTTTCGCGAGAGCCGCCAGAAATTGCCCCGCTCGTCGCCGATCGCGTCGATCCGCCCCGCGCCGGCCCGCACGCGATACAGGTCCTGCGTACCTATCCGATCCGCCGCAAGCCTTATCCATTCGCGCCCGAGGGAGAACGCAGCATTGCCCGCGCGTATATCAAGGCATTAGGGCGCGCCAGCCGGCTGATTTATTTCGAAGACCAATATCTTTGGTCACTACATGCGACGCGCGTGCTTTGTGACGCGTTGCGAAAAGAGCCCGAGCTTCTAATCGTGATTGTCATTCCTCGATACCCCGATCCTGAAGGTCGTATCTTGGGAGGTGCGAGTGTCTTGGGTCGCCAACACGTCCAGAGCGCGCTCTATGCGGCGGGCGGTGAACGGGTCGCAATTTACGATCTAGAGAGGGATGATTCGACGGCCGTATACGTGCATTCGAAGGCTTGCGTCGTCGACGACATCTGGGTCGCCATCGGCTCTGACAACCTAAACCGGCGATCGTGGACCCACGACTCCGAGATTTCGTGCGCAATCCTTGACGAGACTCTCGACGAGCGCGAGCCGCGTGATCCCTGCGGCATCGGTCATGGTGCACGCAAGTTCGCTCGCGATACTCGTCTTCACCTCGCCCACGAGCACACGGGTGGCGCGACCGACTTCAATGCAATGATTGATCCTCAAGACTGGTTCGCAGCCCTACGAAGCAGTTCCGAGGTTCTCGATCGCTGGCATCGCGAAGGGCGGCACGGTCCTCGTCCGCCCGGCCACCTTCGAGTTCACCAATTCGAAAAACTTAAACCCGGACGACATCGGTTTCTCCACTGGATGCATACACACATTCTTGACCCCGACGGTCGCCCGCGGGACCTCAAGCGCAGCGACGCCTTTTGATTGGCGTTCTTTCCGATCGTCGCTCTCCGAATTTTTAGCTTGAGATTGACGTCCACTGGTCGTTCAACCCAAAGCCAGGGGCTCCGTCCTTGAACCTGTAATTTCCGCTTCCGGTGTCGTTGTAGGTCTCTTGAATTACGGCGTATTGACCCCACAGGGATCCGCCAGGACCTACCCATACGATTTTTATAAAGTCGGTAAATTTCTGAGAG
>JBKJMC010000194.1:0-3891 GCA_046596615.1 Ilumatobacteraceae bacterium
ATGCGGTTGGCCCGCGAGCGAGTAGCGTTTCAGGGTTTGCCGGCGCGCATCTGTTGGCTCGGCTACGGCGAACGACATCGTCTCGGCCTGCGCTTCAATGACATGGTTGCCAGCGGCGAGCTCAAGGCACCGATCGTGATCGGCCGCGATCATTTAGATTCTGGCTCGGTGGCGTCGCCCTATCGCGAGACAGAGTCGATGCTCGATGGCTCGGATGCGATCGCCGACTGGCCGTTACTCAACGCGCTCGTGAACACGGCGAGCGGCGCGACATGGGTGAGTATTCACCACGGCGGCGGCGTCGGTATCGGCCGCAGCATTCACGCCGGGATGGTCTGCGTCGCCGACGGCACGGCGCTGGCGGCCGAGAAACTCTCGCGGGTGCTCGTGACAGACCCTGGCATGGGCGTAATCCGTCACGCCGATGCGGGGTACGAGCGCGCCATACAAGTGGCCGACGAGCGCGGCGTGCGCCTGCCGATGCGCGAGGGTTAAAGAGCTGGTGAATTCTCAAACTTTTTTTGCCGACTTTGTTTGGCGCGGCGGCGAGTCTGCGTCGGCAAATTGTCGCATCGAGGTGAGCAACGGCGTCGTAGTTTCTGTTCAAGATGGCGCCGTCTCGCAAAGCGGCGACACCCGTATCAGCGGTGTTGTGATGCCCGGGCTCGTCAACGCGCACAGCCACGCCTTTCACAGGGCGCTGCGCGGCGTCACGCACGGCGGCGCCGGCGACTTCTGGTCGTGGCGCGCACCGATGTACCAGATCGCCAACTCGCTGACGCCCGAAAGTTACGGCGAACTGGCGGCGATGGTTTACGCCGAGATGGCGCTTTCCGGCATTACGGGAGTTGGCGAGTTTCATTATCTG
Organism: Ilumatobacteraceae bacterium; assembly: GCA_046596615.1. Classification (GTDB taxonomy): domain Bacteria; phylum Actinomycetota; class Acidimicrobiia; order Acidimicrobiales; family Ilumatobacteraceae; genus UBA3006. Next base: position 869 of record JBKJMC010000194.1, read on the forward strand.
CACCACGATGCAAACGGCGCTAGGTATAAAAATCCGAACGAGATGGGGATTGCGCTAGTCGCCGCCGCGCAACGCGCTGGCACGCGACTCGCCCTGCTCGACGTGGCCTATCTACACGGCGGCCTCGACAAGCCAGAGTTGCTGCCCGAACAAATACGCTTCGCCGACAGAAACATCGACGATTGGTTGGATCGAGTCGAGTTGTTGGGTGAGGGGGGCGAGGGGTGGACAGTCGGCCTAGCCCCGCACAGCGTGCGCGCGGTACACCCGCACGAACTCGACGCCATCGTCGGATCGCGATTTGGTCGCGTCGTGCACATTCACGTTTCGGAGCAGCCCGCCGAGAACGAGGCCTGCGTTGCCGCGACCGGCAAGACGCCGACAGCGGTGCTCGAAAGCGTCGGCATGTTGGGGTCGCACGTCACTGCTGTGCACGCCACACACCTGACAAGCGCCGACATCGCGATGCTGGGATCGAGCACGACCAACGTCTGTTTCTGCCCGACGACCGAGCGCGACCTGGCCGACGGCGTTGGGCCAGCGCAACAACTTGTTGCCGCGGGCGCGGCTTTATCGCTGGGATCGGACTCGCACGCCGTGATCGACCTGTTCGAAGAGTCCCGCGCAGTCGAGCTCAATCAACGCCTGGTCACTAGACGTCGTGGAATTCACAGCGCCGGCTCGCTGTTGGCGGCGGCCACGCACGGCGGCTCGCACTCACTCGGGTGGGCAGGTGATGAGGCGGTGGACGGCATTAATCCCGGCATGCCAGCCGACTTCATCGCGCTGTCGCTGAACTCCGTGCGCCTTGCCTCGTTCAGCGCGCTGCGAGCGGCGGCGCACATCGTTTACAGCGCCGCGCCGAGCGACGTGACCGATGTGTGGGTCGCGGGTCGACAGATCGTTAGCAAGGGCAAACACAACTCGATTGGCGATGTTGCGGCTGGCCTGCGCTCGGCGATATCAGCAGTCGTTACAATTTAAGTTCTATGACCGTTCTTCCAATCGCCACCGTCGGAAATCCAGGGCTGCGCATTGTCGCGACAGAAGTAACGCGCGACGAGTTGGCCACGGCCGAAGTCCAGACCTTCATCGACGACCTTGTCGAGACGATGCGCGCGGCCAACGGCGCGGGCCTGGCGGCAACGCAGGTGTTGCGCCACCAGCGCATCTGCGCGATTGAGGTCAACAATAATCCGCGCTACCCAGAGAAGCCGCAAGTGCCGCTAACTGTGTTGATCAACCCCGTGATCACTCCATTAGATGACGACATGTTTTTGAATATGGAGGGTTGCCTCTCGGTGCCAGGAATTCGCGGAGCGGTGCTGCGCAATACGCGCATTCACGTCACGGCCATGAATCGCGACGGCAGCGAATATGCCGCCGAGATTCGCGGCATCACCGCGGCGACTTTTAAGCACGAGGTCGATCACCTCGACGGTCTGCTTTTTCTCGATCGAGTCACCGACTCGCGCACGCTGACGACTTGGGATTCATTCGACAAGTTTCATCACGCCGCTTTCGTTGAGCGCGTAAAGGCACTTGTCGCAATTCACGGAATGTAATGCTGGCACTCTCCGGCATTGGCGAGCTCGTCACCAATGACTTGGGGCAAGGCACGGGGCCGCTCGGCATCGTTGAAGATGCGGCGATTGTTTTTGACAACGGTTTCGTGTCGTGGGTTGGCAGCAGTCGCGATGTCTCCAGGCACTGCGATGTCGCGCCGCTCGACGTCGCCGGGCGCGCGGTCATCCCCGGGTTCGTCGACAGCCACACCCACTTGGTCTTTGCCGGCGATAGGGCGGCAGAGTTCGAGGCGCGCATGGCGGGCAAGCCGTACGCGGCTGGCGGCATCAAGACCACGATGATCGCCACCCGCGGCGCCACCGACGAGCAGTTGCGCGCCAACGTGTTGCGCCTTGCCGACGAGGCCCTGCGCAGCGGCACGACGACGCTCGAGGTTAAATCCGGCTACGGCCTGAACGTGCACGACGAGGCGCGGTCGCTGGTCGCCGCGGGTGCGGTCACCTCCGAGACCACATTTCTCGGTGCCCACGTCGTGCCGCCCGAAACCAATGCCGAAGACTATTTGGCCAGCGTCTGCGGCGAGATGCTCAAGGCTTGCGCGCCGCACGCCAAATGGGTCGACGTGTTCTGCGATCGCGGGGCTTTCGATGTCGATCAGGCGCGCGCCGTGCTCAGCGCGGGCAGGGCTGCCGGTTTGGGCCTGCGCATTCACGCCAACCAGTTGCAACAAGGTGGTGGCGTGCAGCTCGGAGTCGAGATGGGCGCAGCCTCGTGCGACCACTGCACGCACTTAAATGCGGCCGACATCGACGCGCTCTCGGCGGCGAGCCAAGTCACCGTGGCGACGCTTCTACCGTGCGCAGAGCTGTGCACAAAGTCGGCGTTTCCTAACGCGCGCGCGCTGATCGATGCAGGGGTCAAGGTGGCGCTGGCATCGGATTGCAACCCGGGGTCTTCGTACACAACCTCGATGCCGCTCGTTATCTCTCTCGCCGTAATCAACATGGGCATGACACCAGGCGAGGCGCTGTGGTCGGCGACTGCGGGCGGCGCGGCCGCGCTGCGGCGAAGCGACGTGGGCTGCATCAGGGTCGGATCGCGAGGCGACGCGGTTGTTCTCGATGCCCATAGTCACGTGCACTTGGCTTATCGACCAGGCGTGCAACTAGTAAACTCGGTAGTACATAATGGCGAGAAAATAGGGGTTTGGTAGCAACACGATGATCTTGACAAGCAGTCGCGAATGGCGAACGATTTTGGTCATCATTGCTGTCTACGGCGGCTCGGCCGCGGTCGTGCTGAGTTACGGCTCGATGCCGGCGTGGGCGAGCATCTTGTTGTTGGCGTGGTTCGGGGCATGGCACCTGAGCCTTCAGCACGAGATCATTCACAAGCACCCGACGAAGTTTGCGTGGCTCAACGATTTGCTGGGCTCGGTTCCGGTCACCCTGTGGATCCCGTATTTTAGTTTTAAGCGTGAACACATTTTGCACCAC
>JBKJMC010000034.1:0-3680 GCA_046596615.1 Ilumatobacteraceae bacterium
CTTTTGATGGTCGACGATATGGGACACGATCTGCCGCGACCACTGTGGCCAGAATTGGTCTCGGCGGTGCATCAGTTGACTAACTCGGTAACGGCGTAATGGCTGTGACCATCGGACCGCTTAGCGGATACCGAATTATCGAGATTGCTGGCATCGGGCCAGGCCCGTTCGCCGCGATGATGCTCGCCGACATGGGTGCCGAAGTGATTCGCGTCGAGCGCACTCAGGCCGTGCGCGGCCCAGCGCCAGATAAGGCGCACTACGACGTGTTGCTGCGCGGTCGTCGCAACATCGCGATCGACCTAAAAAGCGGCGACGGGGTTGAGACACTATTGACACTCGTCGAAAAAGCCGACGCGCTAATTGAAGGATTTCGCCCCGGCGTGATGGAACGCCTATGCGTGGGGCCGGATGTGTGCATGCAGCGCAACCCGAAATTGGTTTTCGGTCGGATGACAGGTTGGGGACAAGAAGGCCCCTACGCATCGTCGGCGGGTCATGACATCAACTACATCGCCCTCGCCGGTGCCCTCGCGCACTTCTCTCGCGCGGGTGAGGCTCCTGTGCCGCCATTGAACATGGTCGGAGATTTTGCCGGTGGCGGAATGTTTCTCGCCTACGGAGTCGTCTGCGCGTTGCTCGAGTCGCAACGCAGCGGCAAGGGCCAAGTCATCGATGCCGCGATGGTCGATGGCGCATCGGTGCTGATGAGTATGTTCTGGGCGTTTAAAAGTGCGGGGATCTTCAACGAAGATGCGCCAGGGACAAACCTGCTCGACACTGGCGCGCATTTTTACGATGTCTACGAATGCGCCGACCACAAGTATGTATCGGTCGGTTCGATTGAGCCGCAGTTTTACGCGCACTTACTCGAGAGAACCGGCTTGACCGGCGATGAAGCGTTTGCCAATCAGATGGATTCATCTCGGTGGCCCGCACTCAAAAAGCGCCTCGCCGAGGTTATGCGCACTAAAACCTCTGCGCAGTGGTGCGAGATTATGGAAGGGGCTGACGTTTGTTTTGCCCCTGTGCTGACCATGAGCCAGGCCGCGCAACATCCGCACAATGTTGCTCGCAAAACGTATGTCGACATCGCTGGCGTTAAGCAACCAGCACCCGCGCCGAGATTCTCGCGCACCGCTACCGCCACGCCGACGCCGCCCGCTCACGCCGGGCAGCATTCGCGCGAGATTCTCGTCGACTGGGGACTTGGCCCATTACAAATCGACGCGCTACTCGCAAGCGGCGCCGTCAAGGACGCCTAGAAGCAACATCAATGACGAACAAATAGGGGCAAATAAGTAATGTCGACACTTGTATGTTTTCACGCTCATCCCGACGATGAGTGCCTTGCCACGGGCGGCACGATCGCGCGCGCCAGCGCCGAGGGACACCGAGTTGTTCTGGTCGTAGCGACCAACGGCGACTTCGGTGAGGTACCGAGCGACCTGGCGCCAGGAGAGACGCTTGTCGATCGGAGGCGCAAAGAGTTGCGAGCCTCGGCCGATGTGCTCAACATTCAACGCGTCGAGTGGTTAGGTTACGCCGACAGCGGAATGACTGGTTGGGAACAAAACTCATTTCCCGATGCCTTCATCAATGCCGATCTCGAAGCGGCGGCACAGAAACTCGCAGACATATTGCTCGAAGAAAAAGCCGAGGTAGTGACAATTTACGATTGGCACGGTAACTATGGTCATCCCGATCACATCAAAGTTCACCAGGTTGGTCGACGAGCCGCTCAGATTGCGCGCACACCAAACGTTTTCGAGATGACAACCAACCGCGATTACTTTCGCAAGCTGCGCGAGATGGCGGGTACCAGCCCGCAACTTCTCGAGAGCGGCGAGGGTATCGGTGATTTTGATCCAGACGGCCCTGCGGACGATGGCAACCCGATGGGCGAGCCAGAGTCGGTGATCACGCACAAGGTCGACGTGTCGGCATATTGCGCGCAAAAATTGCGGGCGATTGCTTGTCACGCCAGCCAGGCCAGCGACACGACGTACTTCATGAGTATGAATCCGGAATTTTTTTCGCAGGCGTTCGGCACCGAGTGGTTCATCAAGGTCGGCGAGTCGGGACCACCGCGCGGAACTTGGCTGTTTGAATGAGGTTGCACCCAGTTCGACTGCATCTGGTTCGCCACGGGCGCGCCTCGGCGGGCTGGGATACTGCGCTTGACCCGGGTCTCGACGAATTCGGCGTCGAACAATCGCGCGCGGTCGCCGCTCGACTTGCGCCGCTGGGAAAACGAAAAATAATTACGAGTCCGCTATTGCGCTGCCAGCAAACTTCGCTGCCCTTGTGCGAGGCCTGGTCGACAACCGCAGAGATAAGCAATTCGGTCAGAGAGATCCCGTCGCCACATGGCGCGGCGATGGGTGAGCGCACGGAGTGGTTGCGCGCCGCGATGTCCGGCACCTGGTCGGCGCTTGAGCCTCGTTATAGAGATTATCGCGACGGGCTCATCGCCTTCGTGCGGGAAATCGAAACTGACGCTGTCGTGTTCAGTCACTTCATCGCCATCAACGCTGTGGTCGGCGCGTCGCTTGGCGACGATCGTTTGGTAATTCTTAGCCTCGACAATTGTTCTGTAACAGTTGTCGATGTCGGCGACGATGGCGTGATCACATTCATCGAGGGCGGTCGCGAGGCCGACACGCTGATCAGATAGGTTATTGATCACCGTGAACTCGCAAACGCTCCTCGACTTGCACACTCAATGGGCGTGGATAGTCGTAATCGCCAACGCACTCGCGGGCATCTGGGCGCTGGCCGCCCACAGAATTGTCTCGTTGCGCACTCGCGCGTTGTGGTGGTACATGGCTCTCGCGCAATTCACCGTGTTCGTAGAGGTGGCTATGGGGGTGCTGATGGTCAACCGCGACAAGCGCGAGTTTCCGCAGTTTCACGCGTTCTACGGTTTCGTGGCGATAATCGCGATCGCGATTATCTATTCGTACCGCGCGCAACTAAAGAGCCGCGTCTATTTGCTCTACGGCTTTGGCAGTTTTTTCATCATGGGCCTCGCCATTCGGGCGATCTTGGTCGGCAACGTCGCCTAAAAACTAGGCGAGCGATCGTTCGAGCGCGTCGAGCGACTCTGCGAGTTGCGACGGCAAGCGATCACCAAACGCCGCGTAATGCTCGCGAATCTGCGGCACCGCGTCGCTCCATCCCTGACGGTCCATGCTGAGCAACGTCTCCATGTCACTGGCCGCAACATTGAGGCCCTGCACGTCGAGCGCGCCGGCGGTCGGCAGAAATCCGATCGGTGTCTTGACGGCGGCGGCCGCGCCGGTGATGCGTTCGAACACCCACTTCAACACGCGACTGTTCTCGCCGTAGCCAGGCCACAAGAAACGGCCCTCGGCGTCACGGCGAAACCAGTTGACGAAAAATATTTGCGGCAATTTGTCGCTAGAGGTTTTGCTGCCGACGCTCAGCCAATGGTTGAAGTAATCGCCCATGTTGTAGCCACAAAACGGCAACATCGCCATCGGGTCGAATCGCAACTTGCCGACGGCGCCGCCCGCTGCAGCCGTCGTTTCAGACGCCATGATCGAGCCCAAGAACACGCCGTGTTCCCAGTCAAATGATTGCGTAACTAGCGGCACCGTTGTGCGCCTGCGACCTCCGAACAAAATTGCCGAGATCGGTACGCCATTCGGGTCCTG
>JBKJMC010000095.1:0-3037 GCA_046596615.1 Ilumatobacteraceae bacterium
CCCAGCGAGTCGCTGGTCATCATCGCCGGGGTCAGCGCAGGCAGCGGGTCGCTCTCGATCGCCCTCGTAATCTTGTGCGCCGGCGTCGGCGCGTTCGTCGGCGACAACATCTCGTTCTTAATCGGCGCGCGCCCTAGCGACTTCATCACCCGCCGATATTCGCGCACAGAGAGGGGCAGGCGGCGACTGCGACAGGCGATCCACCAGATTCACGACCGCGGCGGATTGCTGCTGATCACCGCCAGATTTATTCCCGGTGGGCGAACACTTATCACGCTGTCGTGCGGTGTGACCAAGCAGTCGCATCGCTGGTTCATGCGCTGGACCAGCATTGCCGCCACAATCTGGGCCATCTATGCGTCCCTTCTCGGGTTTGCGGGCGGCAAGTCATTCTCTGACAGCCATACCTTGGCATTCTTTGTCGCGTTTGGTTGCGCGATCAGCGTCAGCGTCGTGATCGAACTGGTTCGCTTTGTTCTCAAACTCAGGCGCGTCAAGAACGGCTCGAAGAGTCCGGTCATTTGATGCCCGCAGCAATTGCGAAAAGCGACCAGAACCTCTCGGCGCTAACTACAAGCGAAGTCGGCGCCACCAGACATCAGATCGTCGCCATCGCAGTCGGCTCGTGCGAGCAACACGGCAAACACCTGCCACTCGACACCGATACCCGCATCGCCGAGGCGTTGTGCGCGCTGCTGGCCGACTCGCGTCAAGACATACTCGTCGGGCCGACGATAACCATCACGGCAAGCGGCGAACACCAAGGTTTCGCCGGCACGCTCTCGATCGGCACCGCGGCGCTAACCACCGTGCTAGTCGAGATCGTGCGATCGGCGAATTGGGCACGCGGGGTGATCTTCGTCAACGGCCACGGCGGCAATGCCCAAGCCGTAACAGACGCGCTGAATTTGCTACGCAACGAGGGTCATCGGACAAGCGCGTGGTGGCCGCGAATCGAAAGCGGCGACGCCCACGCCGGTTTCACGGAGACATCGTTGATGCTGGCGATCTGCCCGCATGCGGTGCGGCTTGAACTTGCCGAAGTTGGCGAGACAAGGCCGCTTGCCGAGATCGCCACCGAACTGCGCCGGGGAGGAGTGGCGGCCGTTAGCGACAACGGCGTGCTCGGCGACCCACGCAACGCCACCGCCCAGCACGGCAACGAACTGCTAGGCATTCTCGCCCGGCAACTTCGCGCTCACGTCGCCAGCGAGGCGTCTGCATGGATTCGGTAATTCAGCAAAACCGCTTCAGTGTTGACGCGTCTTGGCGGCGGCCCGACGACGGCAACGTGATTTTTGCCGGCTCGCCGATCAAGATGTTTCGCCTCGGAGTCGGCGGCAAAACTATTGCGGCCCTAATCGAGGCGGGCCAAACATTGCCTAGCGGGCACCAGTCGTTAACGGCTCGCCTGCTCGACGCGGGCGCCATACACCCGCTCGTCACGGCCGGCGAGGCCGGCCCGTTCACGCTCAAGGACATCACCGTCGTAATCCCAGCCTTCGTACAGTCACAACGAGACGCGGCGATGCTTGGCGATCTGATTCAACAGTGCACTGGCGTCGGGCGCATCGTTGTTGTTGATGACGCCTCGACCCACGCACTGACCGCCCCGGAAACTGTGCTCGTAATCCCGCTGGCAACAAACAGCGGGCCAGGCGCGGCGCGCAATGCCGGGCTCGAACATGTCGCAACTCCGCTCGTCGCCTTCGTCGACTTGGATGTGACTCTGAGCGCCACAACGCTTCTCGACTTGTTGCCGCTATTCGTCGACACCAAGGTGGGGGTGGCGGCGCCGCGCATAATGTGCGACAACGCCGACGTCAAATCGCATCCGGGCACTTTCGCTGCTTACATCGCGAAATACGAAAGCTCGCGCTCGCCGCTTGACCTCGGCGATGTCGCCGCGCGAATAGCACCCGGCACCCGCGTCAGTTACGCCCCGTCCGCCCTGTGGCTGTGCCGCACCGAGGCGATTCGCGCCATAAGTGGTTTCGACGTCAAGATGCGAGTCGGCGAAGATGTCGACGCACTGTGGCGCGTGATCGCCGCCGGTTGGCGTTGCCGCTTCGAGCCAAACTCCATTGCGACTCACGCACCCCGACCGACGCTGCCCGATTTTATTCAGCAACGGAGAATGTACGGTCGCTCGGCGGCGGCGCTTGCATCTCGACATAAGGGCGCGGTCGCTCCCGTACGCGTCAGTGGTTACAGCGCCGGCGCGTGGCTCTTGGTCGCGTGCGGCCTGCCGTTTCTTGGCCTACTCGTCGGCGCCTACACCGTCGTCGCGCTCAGTCGAAAACTGCGCATGACGCCAAATGCAATGCAAGAGTCGCTGCGCCTGGCCGGTCTTGGCAATCTGCACGCCGCTCGAATTTTAGCCAGCGCGATAACGCGCGCCTGGTGGCCGATCGCGGTGGCGCTCTCAATTTTCTCGCGCCGCGCGCGACGCATTGTACTAATTGCCGCTCTCGCGCCAGCGATGTACGAGTGGTGGTCGCAGCGGCCGGCAATTGATCCGCTTCGCTACCTTGCGCTGCGACTGGTCGACGATGTTAGTTATGGCCTCGGTGTATGGGAAGGCGCCGTTGCTGCAAGAAGTGCCGAGGCGCTTATGCCCGACTTGTCGTCGTGGCCAAGACGCGATTCGTAAAGTTGTTGCACTCTTCGCAAATTTCTTGCGGGATAATGCCGATCTTCATCAGCCAGCCGAACGCGATGCAGCCCAGGCAAATTGCAAATGCCGACTCTAAGAATGCGGCGATCACGAGTCCGACGATCACGAGCTGCGCCGCGCCGATCGCACCAATTATGAACAAGACGGATCCGGTGATCGTAAACGCGGCTCCAACACCTTGGGCGAAACGCTTAGGCGGCCCCGCAACGAAGCGATGCGTCACATCGATTCGCGGCGTTATCACCTGCGTCGCTATTTGACCGAGCGGGCTTAAAGTTGGGCCAGACAAAACACGGGCAACGAAACCGTAAGTTAAAAACGAAAGCACCCAGCCGTTGCCAGTGATGGCGAAAGTAGTGC
>JBKJMC010000186.1:0-2680 GCA_046596615.1 Ilumatobacteraceae bacterium
GCCGCGAGCAGCTAAATGACGCTTCGAAATGTTGACACCGGCGATCATCACTTGGTTTTGCTTGGGCAATACTTCAGAAATATCGCCTTCCTTGCCTTTGTCCTTGCCAGATATGACAATGACCTTGTCACCCTTTTTAAGTTTCATGATTACAACACCTCCGGGGCAAGCGAAATAATTCGCATGAACTTCTTGTCGCGAAGCTCACGACCGACTGGCCCGAAGATGCGGGTACCGCGCGGGGTCATGTCTTCTTTGATCAAAACTGCGGCATTTTCGTCGAAGCGGATGTAGCTGCCGTCTGGACGGCGCTTCTCTTTGACCGTGCGAACGACTACGCAGCGAACTACTTCGCCCTTTTTCACACCGGCGCCTGGGATGGCGTCTTTTACTGTGGCGATGAAGACATCACCGATTGAGGCGTAACGACGGCGAGTGCCACCGAGCACTTTGATGACAAGTACCTCACGGGCACCGCTGTTGTCGGCAACGCGGAGACGAGACTCTTGTTGAATCACTTGGCACGCTCCAGAACTTCAACCAGGCGCCAGCGCTTTTGCTTCGAAAGCGGACGGGTCTCCATAACACGAACCTTGTCGCCGATTTTGGCGTCGTTGGTTTCGTCGTGCACATAGAGCTTCTTGGTGCGGGCAATGAACTTTGAGTACTTCTGGTGGCGCACGCGCTCGGCGATCGCGATGACGATCGTCTTGTCCATCTTGTTGGACACGACTATCCCTTCGCGAATCTTGCGATTGTTACGAACAGCCTCTTCGGCTGCCGCTGCTGCTGTTGAAATTGAATCAGTCATGGCTATCTCATTTCCCTGCGGCTTCGGCTGCAGCGATTTCTTGCTGGCGGATCAACATGTTGATCCGTGCAATCTGGCGACGCGTCTTGGTCAATGCCGCCGTGTCATCCAGTTGCCCGGTGGCATTGCGGAACCGCAAGTTGAGCGCTTCTTGTTTCGTGGCGCGAAGTTCTTCCACCAACGTGGAGAGATCCATTTCGCGTAGTTCGGTTAGATCACGTGACATGTCAGATCGGCTCCTCGCGGCTAATGATGCGCGCCTTGATTGGCAACTTCTGCACCGCACGCTCGAGAGCCTGATGGGCGGTCGCGGCGCTTGGGTACGAAAGCTCAAACAAGACGCGACCCGGCCTGACAACGGCTACCCAAAACTCGGGGTTGCCCTTTCCCGAACCCATGCGTGTTTCAGCTGGCTTCTGAGTTACCGACTTGTCTGGGAAAATGTTGATCCATACTTTTCCGCCACGCTTAATGTGACGGGTCATGGCAATACGAGCGGCCTCGATCTGGCGCTGGGTGATCCAGCCTGGCTCGAGCGCTTGGATACCGTATTCACCGAATGCGAGTTCATTGCCGCCCTTGGAAGGGCCGCCGGTACGACCGCGGTGGTGCTTACGATGTTTTACTTTGCGTGGACTGAGCATGATTAATTAATCCTCCCGACGAAAGTGCGGGGTTTCATGAGGGTCAACGATGCGGCGCTGAATGTCTTCTTCTTCAGCTAGCAAGCGCTCAAACTCTGGATCGGCTTCTTTAACAAGTGGTGCAACATGGGCGATATCAACTTCGGCTGCTCTTGGCCCTGCCGATGTAACAACTTTGAGGGTTGCCTCAGAGTGACCCGATGTTTGGCCAACTGCCATTGCCGCTTCACGGGCAATGCGATCGTCGCTCTGGCTCTTGTACGGCAAGATCTCACCCTTGTACAGCCAAACTTTGACACCAATGCGACCAGCAGAAGTTGCGGCTTCGCGGAACCCGTAGTCAATGTCGGCACGAAGAGTATGCAAAGGAACGCGGCCTTCGCGGTACCACTCAGTGCGGCACATTTCCGCGCCACCGAGACGACCCGAACACTGAATTCGGATGCCCTGGGCGCCGTACTTCTGCGCGTTTTGCACTGCGCGCTTCATGGCGCGACGAAAGGCGATTCGATTGATCAACTGATCGGCGACGCCCTGGGCGACAAGTGCCGCGTCGAGTTCGGCTTGCTTGATCTCTGTAATGTTCAACTGCACCTTGTTGTTGCCAGTGAGTTTTGTCAAACCGGCGCGAAGCTCATCAGCCTTTTGGCCCTTGCGACCGATGACAATTCCTGGGCGCGCGCTGTGCACGTCAATGCGAAGTTTGTCGCGAGTGCGCTCGATCTCGATGCGGCTCACGGCTGCATCAGAAAGTTGCGCGGTCAGATAGTCGCGAATCTTCCAGTCTTCTGTCAGGTACTGGCGATATTCCTTTGTGCTGAACCAACGGCTCTTCCAGTCGGTGGTGATTCCTAATCGGAAGCCGTACGGATTGATCTTCTGGCCCATCAGTTCTCCTCGCCTTGCGCGGTCTCAGTAGCTGAATCTTCGGTGCTCTTGTCGGCGTCAACAGCCGCAGCCGCTGCCACAGTTTTCGGTGCGCGGCTGGCGGCAACACGGGCCGAACGGCTCGTGGTGCGGCTCGCGCCCTTGGCCTCGATGCGCTCTTCGCGAACTGCCAGCGCCCGCTCTGTCATCGTCTCAACAACAATCGTGATGTGGCACGTGCGCTTAAGGATTGAGCCGGCGCGACCCTTGGCGCGCGGGCGGAAACGCTTGAGGGTTGGTCCCTCATCGGCGAAGCATGCCTTGACGTACAGATCATCCGCGTCCTTGGAGTCATTGT
>JBKJMC010000196.1:0-5294 GCA_046596615.1 Ilumatobacteraceae bacterium
CACTTGACGGATTCCATCCGGCGATGGTGTATCAGCGCGGAAATATCGGCTTGGTAACCAGGGCCTAACGACCCGAGATGAAAAAAGTTGTGGTACATTGCCGGAAAATATGACGCCATGCGAAGTGCATCAATTTCATTGAGCCCAGCATTGACAGCAAGACGAATGCAATGATTCACATGTCCTTCATCGCGCAATAAATCTGGCTCGCGATCGTCTGTGCAAAAAGCGCTTGCCAGCGGCCCATGGCTCAATACCGTTGGAAGCAGGCGCACCAAGTCTCGACAGACAGAGCCTTGACGCAAGAAGATCCACATGCCCTTTTGCCGCTTTTCGTGCGCCTCGTCCAACTCGAAACATTCATGGTCGCTTTCGATGCCCGCCGCCAAATAGGCATCAAGACTATTGCCGCGCAGGCCGGGGGCATGACCATCGACACGACGCCACTTTGCCGCGGCGATAATTTCTCTGAAATCTGCGTCGCCACTAATAACAGCCGGATAATTCATTACTTCGGCCACACCAATTGCGCCAAACTCCTCTATCAGAGTGCGTACATCCGACGGAGTAAAGGCGGCACCGGCGCTAGTAAAGGGAGATTCCGGAACACACGACGACGCGGCCACACCAAACGTAAACGGCATGTGCTCTGCGGCATCAATGAGCGCCCGAATACCCTCGAGTCCGGCGACATTAGCGATCTCGTGCGGATCTGCGGCCACAGCCGTGGTGCCGTGGGGCAACACAGTCTTCACGTATTCCCCAACCCACATTTTCGATGATTCAAGGTGCATGTGCGCATCAACAAATGCCGGCGCAAGAGCCGCACCCTGCACATCGACGATTTCGTGAGCGTCACGCGAACCCCAACCCACAACTACGCCATCACAAATCGCTAAATCGGAACTCACCCACTCGCCGGTAGCCGGCGCCAATATTCGCCCACCCCTCAACAATAAATCTGCAGGTTCATCCCCACGTGCGGCGGCGAGTGCACGTAACGAGACTGGAGGACGCGACATGCGCCAACTCTACTCACCACGTTGCGAAATGACTCCGTACGTCACCCCCATCGATTGCAACCATCTTCGATAGGCAATCGATGATTTGTCCGCCCTAATCGGCGTTTCTTGAGAAGGTGACAACGGCAATCTCTTTGGTACTTGGTTTTCCAAAATGGGCTTATCTTGAGAGAAAATACCGAGTTGAAACCGTCGCAGATCGGTTCTCGATGTGACATCATCAATGACAGATAGAAGAGTGTGCGCCCGAATTTCTTCCTGTCCTAGAGGTTGAATGAACAACCCGATTACATCAAGCCGCTGTGAATCAAATGCCCCCGTTTTATAGAGCAGCACGCAATAGGGATGCGGTATGCGGTAGATGTAGTCCGTTACTATTGGCTCCACGGATCCCGGCGCCGCCTTTGGCTGTGGAAATTTGCATCCGGTCGCAAAGATTTCCCCGTTGCGAATTTCGACCTCATAGTCAACAACTTCGGTGAACGGCTCTGCTCCGAGCACTCCCGTGTGCACGAACGGAAAGTGTCCCATATCAAGGAAATTCTCCACGGCTCTCGGAGCAGATGTGGCGACCCCGATTGATGCGGCATTCAGGTTTCGACGATCTGGTTCATCGAACTCTGGGATATCAAACAACGGTGCCGGATTGGAGCCCAACGTGGTCCACAGGTATCCAAATGAAGACTGAGTTGGCAGGAGCCCGTTCATGTTTGCCGGAATTTGCTGTCCCGGCTCGACACGATTAGCTTCGTGTTGCCAAACCTTCAGCGAGCCGTCGCGATCGATGCCAAATCCAATTTTTACATCCAACAGGACCGACCAATAGGTGATACCAACTTGAAGTTCATCGATTGCCGATATTGGGTACCACTGATTCAAGATGACGAGGTCGGTACATCCACCCTTCTCGCCTTCAGTGGAATTTTCGCTAAGGAAAGTTGGCAAGAGCGACCAAGTCATCTGGTCTCCTTAACTCTTCTGGGGCTGAGTCAGTTGCATCTCACGGATTTTGTTCAATAGCGCCTCTCGTTCTTCACCAATTGTCGTTGAATTGCCGTGTCCGGTGTGAACAATCGTTGAATCGGGGAGTACAAGGAGTTTGCTGGAAATTGATTGGATAATGGTTGCCTCGTCACTAAAACTGCGGCCCGTTGCACCGGGGCCACCACAAAACAAGGTGTCTCCGGTAAAGACAACTTCGGAAATGGGTTCGACAAAGCAGCAGCTGCCCGGGGAATGTCCCGGCGTATGAATCAATTTAAGATGGTGGCCATCGACGTCGATTCTGTCGTTCGGAAGCGAAAACATGTCTGGTTTGTGGTCTGGCCACACCACATCCCAGAGCATCGTGTCGCTCGGATGCATAAAAATCGGAGAATCAGTCTTGTCGCGCAATGGAATTGCCGCGTTTATGTGGTCGTTATGGCCATGGGTGAGCAGAATCGCACGTAATTTTCTGCCGTGAAGGGCTTCGATAATTCTTACGTGATCGTGAGCCGCATCGATAACAATGACCTCCGACTCGTTGCCGACTAGCCAGACGTTGTTTGTGACCCTCCACTCGCCGCCGTCAAGTTCAAATGTCCCATCTGTCGTGACTAGTTCAATGGACAGCAAGTCTTTTCCTTCCAAGTCATATTGCTACGACGCTACGGAGCACGTCTCCGCGCTCCATCTTGTGAAACGCCTCTTCGACCTGTCCCAAACCAATTGTTTCTGAAACAAAGCGGTCAAGATCAAGCCGACCATCGAGGTATAAGTCAATGAGCATGGGGAAGTCCCTTGAAGGAAGGCAATCTCCATACCAACTGGATCTGAGGGAGCCTCCGCGTCCGAATAACTCGATGAACGGTAGTTCTAACCGCATTGCTGGGTTTGGCACACCAACGAGAACAACCGTGCCAGCCAAGTCCCTAGCCTCAAACGCCTGCTTGTAGACCTCGGGCCGACCAATTGCTTCGATACAGATGTCTGCACCAAATCCTTCGGTCACCTCCCTCACGAATTCGACCGGATCGTGTACTTTCGAATTCACCGTATGTGTCGCCCCAAATTGTTTGGCGAGATCTAACTTGCGGTCGTCAATATCGATGGCAATAATCTTGTTCGCGCCCGCCAGCCGAGCCCCAGCGATTGCTGCGTTCCCAACTCCGCCACAGCCGAACACCGCTACGGAGTCTCCGCGCGAAGCACCAGCAGTATTGATAACGGCGCCAAGACCCGCCATTACGCCGCAGCCGAGCAAGCCCGCAGCCTTAGGATTCGCGGCAGGATCGACTTTTGTGCACTGACCGGCTGCTACCAGAGTCTTTTCCGCAAATGCGCCAATCCCGAGAGCGGGGGTAAGTGGCGTCCCATCAAGAAGCGTCATCGATTGCGTCGCGTTGAGGGTCGAAAAGCAGTACCAGGGCCTGCCTCGTCGGCATGATCTGCATGTGCCGCAGACCGCTCGCCAATTAAGTATCACAAAGTCACCTGGCTGAACGCTGGTTACATCGGAACCCACAGACTCCACGATGCCGGCAGCTTCATGGCCAAGTAGAAAGGGAAAGTTATCATTTATGGCACCTTCGCGATAGTGCAAGTCCGTATGGCAAACCCCGCAGGCCTGCACCTGAACTAATGCCTCTCCGGGACCAGGATCGGGGACGATAATCGTTTCCAGAGTTACAGGCTCGCCCTTTGCCCGAGCGACTACACCATTAACTTTGTGGTTCATATTCCCCCAAACAACATTTCGGTACTCGTTTGTACCTACTCTCGAATCATTGGCAAAAGTACTACAGTCCTAAATCCATGGCAAATAGCGCGATTAATTTGAAATTTTGACAAGACATGTCCACCAAGGAGTAAGCACTTGAGTGATCAAAGGGATTTGAATTGGTATCCGCTGGTCAACTCGGACGATCTTCCATATCGCCACACCTACCGATCAAAACTTCTTGGTCAAGAGATTGTGATTTGGAGAGCAGATGATGGATTTGTAAATGTTTGGGTAGACCGTTGTCTTCACCGCGGAATGAGACTTTCCCGTGGATTGGTTGACGGCAATGAGATTAAGTGTCAATATCATGGCTGGCGCTATTCGAATCGAAGTGGTGGCTGCACCTATATACCCGCACACCCGATTGATTCTCCTGCTCAAACACTTTCGTGTGAGGTTTTCAAATCAGTTGAAATGCACGGACTCGTATGGTCCGGAATCTCGCCTCTCGGTTCGACCCCAGACCTAAATTTCGAAAGTGGAGAAAAGCTCGTGAATCTCAGGAGCATGTTCGTGAGGGCGCCCGCTCGGGCTGCAATTTTCGCTCTCAGGGAATACAGGTTCAGCGCTAATGGCAATTGTGAGGATACTGATCCGTCTACGGAGATCAATTTTCTCAGCGACTCTTCGATTCAGATCACGAGTCGTTCTGGGAGCGAGAGCTCGAAACTTATTCTTTTCGTCCAGCCAGTAGATGAATCCACCTCGATTGTCCATGGATTGCTCGAAAATGATCGGGCTTCCGCGTCCGACGAAGAGGTCCTTCGGTATCACAACGAACTCCTCGCTAAGGTCCGAGCCAAAATTGAATATGAGGATCTTGCGAAACCGATTCGAGTAAGTGGATTGCAAAGCACCTCGCCGTCCAGCTCCAAAACATCTGCTGGATCGCCAAAGTCTGCTCACCCTCAATTCACCCAGTCATCTAGGGTGAAGGTCCGAGTTACTCGGAAGTGGATCACGGCTACCGACATCGTCGCTTTAGAGTTGAGTCCGGTTGATTTCGATAGCTTGCCAACGTTCCAGCCGGGTGCTCACATTGATCTCCATCTTCCAAACGGTCTCTCTCGACAATATTCACTGACCAATGGTCCAGGGGAGCTCGACAAATATCGAATCGGTGTTAAACGAGAACCGCAGTCAGGCGGCGGATCGCTCTATATCCATGACCTATTGACTGAAGGTGATGTGCTGGAAACTTCAATACCCCGAAATAATTTTCCATTGCGTCGAGACTCATCGCGGACAATTCTCATCGCAGGCGGTATCGGAGCAACTCCTTTACTTGCAATGTCGCAGGTGCTAGCGAATCAAAATCTCAATTTTGAATTCCACTATTTTGCTCAATCGCTCGAGCACCTTGCGTTTGGCGAAATCACTTCGGCGCTTGGGAATAGTTTTGTTTCACATGTCAATCTCTCGCCGATGGAAACGGTTCAGACCATGGGAGAACTTTTAGGAACGTATAGCAATACCCAAAACGTGTACATTTGCGGGCCCCAGTTAAT
>JBKJMC010000261.1:0-2829 GCA_046596615.1 Ilumatobacteraceae bacterium
CGCAAATGGTGAGCCGCCGATGGTCTTAAGCAACTCGGGGTCGGCGAAGGCGTCGAGGCCGCCGTTGACTTCGAGCCTGCCGTCGAGCATCCATGTGCTGTCGGTATCTTTGCCTGAGCGGGTCAGGCTCATGTCTTTGAACGGGCCGTTGGCGCCGCTCAACTGAGCGAGCAGCAGCGACGCTTCCTGCGGATTATTAAATGAGTGCGACGCCGTAACTTGCATGCCGCCGTCAGTCGTATTGGAAGGATTGGTTACTTTCCATCCCGCATTCTTGGCGTCATCAAAACTCAGGTCTTCGACAATTCCGGGAACCTGGGCGATAAGGTCAGCGTCGGCGGTGGTCACCACGCTAAGCGTGCCCGTGCCGTTCTCTTTGACCTTGAGAGTGACAACAGAGTCAACTCGACACGCACTCAATAACACGGCGAAAATTGCGGTGCAAGCAAGTGCGCCAAATTTACGATGCGAATTTCGCGACGATGTGCGCCACCGCACGGCGCTTATCACTCTGAAGTGGTGGGGGTGCCGTCGCCAGTAGCGGCGAGTTCGACCGAAGTCGGCGGCACGAAGCCCTCGACCGCGGTGAATTTCATGCGCACTTCGCCGATGTTGTCTGGGTCGTCCTCTGTGCCGACGACGACGATTTGACCGGCGCTGAATTCTTTCAATAAGAGCTTCTCTGAAAGCGGATCTTCGATTAGGCGTTGCAACGCGCGGCGCAGCGGTCGAGCGCCAAGTTGCGGGTCGTAACCGCGTTTGGCGAGCAGCTCCTTGGCGTTTTGCGTGAGTTCGAGACCGAGGCCGAGGCCTTCGAGCTGGGCGACGAGTCGCTTAGCCATGAGATCGACCATCTGCACGACTTCGCTTATCCCGAGTTCGTGGAAGACGATGACTTCGTCGATGCGATTGAGAAACTCTGGTCGAAAGTGCACCTTGAGCGCCTCGTTGACCTTTTCGCGCATACGGATATACGAGAGTGCTTCGTCGGTTTTGCCGAATCCGACATTGGCCTTGCGTAAGTCTTGGGTACCGAGGTTGGAGGTCATGATGATCACGGTGTTGCGGAAGTCTGTGGTGCGACCCTGCGCGTCGGTGAGGCGACCCTCTTCGAGAATTTGTAACAAGGTGTTGAAGACGTCGGGGTGAGCCTTTTCGATTTCGTCGAAAAGCACGACAGAGAACGGTTTGCGGCGCACTGCTTCTGTCAACTGGCCGCCCTCTTCGTAACCGACGTAGCCAGGGGGTGAACCCACGAGGCGGCTGACGGTGTGCTTCTCCATATATTCGCTCATATCAAGAGAGATCAGCGCTTCGTCGTTGCCGAACAAGAAGTTGGCGAGAGTCTTAGCAAGCTCGGTCTTACCCACGCCGGTTGGTCCGAGGAAGATGAATGATCCGCTCGGGCGCTTTGGGTCTTTGAGGCCGGCGCGCGTGCGGCGAATGCTTTGGCTGACGGCCTTGATTGCGTCGTCTTGGCTGATGATGCGCTTGTGCAACTCGGCTTCCATGTTCAGCAACTTGGCGGTCTCTTCTTCAGTGAGTTTGTACACCGGAATGCCCGTCCAAAGGCTGAGAACTTCGGCAATCGCCTCTTCGTTGACTTCGTCGAACAGGTCGATGCCCTGGGCCTTGACCTCAGCCTCTTTTTGAAGTCGCTCCTCGAGCAAGGCGCGCTCTTGGTCGCGCAGACGACCAGCTTCTTCGAAGCGCTGCTCTTCGACGGCCTTCTTCTTAAGGTCCTGCACTTGAGAGATCTTGTTCTCGACTTCTTTCAAGTCGGGCGGGGTATGCATGCGTTTGATGCGCAGGCGGCTGCCGGCCTCGTCGATCAGGTCGATGGCCTTGTCGGGCAGGAAGCGGTCAGAGATGTAGCGGTCGGCGAGGTTGGCCGCAGCGACGAGAGCCTGGTCGGTAATCGTGACGTGGTGATGAGTCTCGTACTTGTCGCGAATTCCGCGCAAGATTTCGATGGTGTGAGCGACGCTCGGCTCCTCGACCTTGACGGGTTGAAAGCGACGCTCAAGTGCGGCATCTTTCTCGAAGTGCTTGCGAAACTCGTCGAGCGTTGTGGCGCCGATCGTTTGCAACTCTCCGCGCGCGAGCATCGGCTTCAAGATTGACGCGGCATCGATGGCGCCCTCTGCGGCGCCGGCGCCGACGAGAGTGTGAATCTCATCGATAAACAAGATGATGTCGCCGCGAGTTTTGATTTCTTTGAGAACCTTCTTCAGGCGCTCTTCAAAGTCACCCCGGTAGCGGCTACCGGCGACGAGGGCGCCCAAGTCGAGGGTGTACAACTGCTTGTTGGCGAGAGTCTCGGGGATGTCGCCGCGCACGATTTTTTGCGCCAGGCCTTCGACAATCGCCGTCTTGCCGACTCCTGGCTCGCCGATCAAGATCGGGTTGTTCTTGGTGCGACGCGAGAGGATTTGCATAACGCGCTCCATCTCGTTGTGGCGGCCAATCACGGGGTCGAGTTTGTTTTCGCGCGCAAGTTGTGTGACGTTGCGACCAAACTGATCGAGAATCTGGCTGCCACCCTTATCGGTCTGCTCTTCTTTGGCATTGGCCGGCTGGCTTTCTCCCTTACCGGCAGGGCCCTGGTATCCAGAAAGCAACTGAATGACCTGCTGGCGCACGCGGCTCAAGTCGGCGCCGAGTTTGACGAGCACTTGCGCGGCGACACCCTCGCCCTCGCGAATCAGGCCGAGCAGGATGTGCTCTGTGCCGATGTAGTTGTGGCCAAGTTGCAAGGCCTCGCGCAACGACAACTCGAGCACTTTCTTGGCGCGCGGTGTGAACGGAATGTGGCCCGACGGCGACGAG
>JBKJMC010000035.1:0-4259 GCA_046596615.1 Ilumatobacteraceae bacterium
ACCGCGAGGACGGCGCATTCTTCACGATCGGCGGCATTATCAGCGCACTAAATCGCAAGTACACCCGTAAGGGCGAGCAGATGGCGACATTTGTTCTCGAAGACTTGCAAGGTTCGATTGAGGTCACCGTGTTTCCCAAGACCCTAGAAAAACACGGCCATCAGCTGGCTGACGACTTGATCGTATCTGTACGTGGGCGCCTCGATAGGCGCGACGAATCCCGCGTCGCATTCATGGCCTCAGACATCACGGTGCTGGAGGGCTTGCGAGTCGGACGAGAAGTGCTGCATCTTAAATTCACGGCTCGTGCGATGACCGAAAAGTTGATCGCCGAATTGCAGGCCATCCTGCGCGAACATCCCGGCGACGCGCCAGTGTTTGTGCACCTGGCGGAAGACAAAGTAGTGCAACTCGGATCGGAATTCAATGTCAATATCGATCGTTCGATTGGCCAACTTCGGCATGTGTTCGGCGACGCCGTCTATATTGCCTAACGGTCGGCACAATTGCCTAGCGGCTGGCGACTTGTCGCCCAACTGAGCCCAGCGTTCAAAATGTTTAGCCCGTCTGAAAGAGGTTTTTTGCTGGCACAATATAGGTATGTCAGTTGTAGTCGATACTCGCGATTGCGCCTCGTTAACAGACACCGAACTTGACGACTTGGCCGCGATGGGCGGGTCATTCGGCATTGGGGCTATTTCGAAGGCCAAGGGTGACTGGGTGCTGTTCACAAGTGCGCACATCGACGGCAAGTTGCACGGCTTCACGTTTTCGACCCTTGAGCGCATTGGCGGCACGCCGTGCGTTTTGCTCGGGGTGTTGAGCGTTAAGCGCACCGGTAAGCGCGATTCGGTGCTCAAGGGGCTGATGGGTGAGGCCTATCACCGTGCTCTGATGGCATTTCCCGACGAAGATGTCGTAATCGGTTCGCGTTTCCTTGAAGCGGGCGCACTCGAGGCGTTTAAGCCCCTTTCGGATTTAATACCTCGCCCTGGGCATAAAGCCGTCGGAGAAGAGCGCGCTTGGGGCAAGCGGCTAGCCCGCCGTTTCGGCGTCGATGCCCATTACGACGATCAAAATTTCGTTGTCAAGAAAGACGGGCACAGCGGATTTCTTGATCACGACACGTCGAAGCCGGAGAAGGTTTCGCCAGACGTTGCCCAGCAGTTTTCCTGCGTCAACATTTCGAAGGGCGGCGTGTTGATCGTTCATGGATGGACGATGGCCGAGTCGCTGGCCAAGCTCGGCAAACACTAGAGCCACGTACGTGGAGTTCGGCGACGTAGTCTGCGGACGACGAATGACCCGGTCGTTTTTAACTCGGGCAATTGAACCTGAAGTAATCGAAAGAATAGTTGACCTGGCAGCGCGTGCGCCGTCGGCTGGCAAAACGCAGGGCTGGCACCTTTTGATATTGCAGGGTGAACACGTTGCCAAGTTCTGGAACACAACTTTCAATACGTCACGTCGAGAGAGTTTTCGCTGGCCGCAATTGTTTAACGCGCCCGTCATCGCCGTGGCGTTTGCCGACCCCGACGCTTATGTCGCCCGATATTCGGAATCGGACAAGGCGGCGACGGGTCTTGGAGCTGGCACAGATGCGTGGCCAACCCCGTACTGGACAGTCGACGCGGCGTTTGCCGTGATGACGATGCTTTTAGCGATCGAGGATGCTGGCCTGGGCGCGCTCTTTTTCGCCGTGTTCAATTGCGCGGATCAATTGCGTAGCGAATTTGGCGTGCCTGACAAGTTGCAGTTGATCGGCGCGATTGCGCTGGGATGGGCGAGCAGCGCGGCGAATGACCATGTGTCTGGCGCAGACTCGAACTTGGGTACGAGTGCATCTCGGGAGCGCCGCACTGCTAATAAAATTATCCACTATCAAACGTGGTAGGCAAAACTGCTAGGCAGAACTGGTAGGCAAAAACGTTAGGTGTATCACCGGCGCGAATTTAATTGAGCGCGAGACGCAACGATTCCGTAAGTTCATCGATCGTCGACGACGGCACCTGACACGCGTATTTGCGGCACACGTAGGCGCGGTCGCCGGTTCGGTCCTGCCACAGTGGTGAGTCGAATGGCTCGCCCCAAGCGATCACGGCTGTCGGCAGCCAATGCTTTTGAACGAAGTCAACGAGGTCTGGCCTTTCTCCGGCGACGACAATTTCGGTGACGCCGACATTGCGAAGGTGCACCGCGGCCAGCAGGTGGCCAAAGGCGCTCGGGGCGCTTTTGGCGACGTGACCTAGCAACAACAAAATCTGATCTGCAATTCGCTCGTAACGCGATTCGCCTGTGAGAGCTCCCAGGCGGTATAGCGCCAAGGCGGCGGACGAGTTCGCAGACGGGGTGGCGTTGTCAAGCAAGTCTTTCTGGCGCACGATTAGCTGCTCCCCGTCGTCGGGTGTAGTAAACAACCCGCCGTTTGTCGCGTCCCAGAAATGATCGAGTAGCTGGTCGGCTGTTTCGCGCGCGCGCGCGAACCATACACTCATGCCGCTGGCCTCACCTAGGCGAGTGAAGGCGTCGACAACCGCAGCCAGATCACAGGCCAAGGCGGTGTGTCTAGCGCGAGGAGACCCGTCTTGCTGCCAACTGCGCATCCAGCGACCATGGTCGTCGCGCAACTCACGCCACAAAAACTCGCCGTTTTTGCTCGCCGCCTCGAGCCAGTCTGCGCGGCGATAGGCGGCGGCGGCCTGAGCCAGGCTCGAGAGCATCAACCCGTTCCATTCCGTAATGATCTTGTTGTCGAGGCCCGGTCGCGCGCGGCTGGTTCGCGCGGCGTATAGCAACGCTCGCGCGCGCTCGACATCTGGCGACCTAAGCAAATTGCCGCGATGGTTTAGGCGTGCAGGAATATTTCTGCCCTCAAAATTGCCGTGGCCGGTAATTTCGTACCACGCGAGCGTTGCCGGCAATATTTCAGCCGGCACGACCTCGGCAATTTCGGCCTCGCTCCAGACATAAAAGTGACCCTCGTGGCTATGGCCGTAATCGTCTAGCGAGTCGGCGTCTTCGGCGCTAAAAAAACCGCCGTCTTCGTGGCGTAATTCGCTCAACACGTAGCTGGTCGTCTCGGCGACAACCTGACGCCACTCTGGCTTGTCAAACACCAACGAGGCGTGAAGATACACGCCCGCTAGCAGCGCCTGGTCGTAGAGCATCTTCTCGAAATGGGGTACCAGCCACTGCGCGTCGACCGAGTAGCGGGCGAAGCCGCCACCTATGTGGTCGTACATGCCGCCGCTGGCCATTGCATCCAGCGACGTTGTGAGGATCGTGCGAGCCGCGTCGTCTGCGGAGATCGCGAAGGAGCGCGCGAGGAGGTCGAGACTCATCGTCGATGGGAACTTGGGCGCGCCGCCGAAGCCGCCCCATTCGGCGTCGAACTGACCGGCCAACTGCGAAAGGCCGAGATCGACGAGATCGGGCCCGGGGTATTCGGCCACGGGTTGCACGTTGGCCGACCGGCTCAGTGCCTCGCTCATCGCAGTGACGTTCTGCTGGACGTCGCCGGGCCGGGTGCGCCAGACATCGTCGATAGACGCCAACAGTTGCAGGAACTGTGGCTTTGGGAAGTACGTGCCGCCATAGAACGGCGCGCCCGACGGGGTGAGAAACACGGTCATCGGCCAACCGCCGCGCCCGGTCATCGCCTGCACGGCATCCATGTAGACGGCATCGACGTCGGGCCGTTCCTCGCGATCCACCTTCACGTTCACGAACAGCGCGTTCATCCGGTCGGCGACGGCGGTGTCCTCGAAGCACTCGTGAGCCATCACGTGACACCAGTGGCAGGCGCTGTAGCCGACGCTCAGCAGGATCGGCACGTTGCGCTCAGTCGCGGCGGCGAAGGCCGCGGGGCCCCATGCAAACCAATCGACCGGATTCTCGCGATGCTGGCGCAGGTAGGGACTGGTTTCCTGAGCAAGGCGGTTGGAGGTCATGGTCTCACGGTACCGCGGCGAAATGACGGGTGACCGGCGCGCCACCGTGGCGGACAGCAGCCGCTCGGCCACGTTGGGTGTGACGCTTGGCGTACCCCCCATGGGACCTTCGGCCCTGGTTGACGTTCCTTCAAGTGCGGAGACTCGGCGAAACAGCGATCTTCTCCACCGGGGAGGATCACCTCGACCTTGGGGGTCCCATGAGCGTCCAGAGACAACATCGACGCGACTCGAATGGCCTCGTTGCCGCCATCGCTCTCCTGGCGCTGCTTGTCACCGCCTGCAGCGGCGGCGAAAGCACAGCGACGG
>JBKJMC010000041.1:0-4387 GCA_046596615.1 Ilumatobacteraceae bacterium
GTAATTGCGCGTAACAAAGCAGGGCCTCGGTTCGATCGATCGAGTAAACGCCGTGGGCCAGCGCGGCAGCGCTAGCAGAATCAAATCTAACCGTCTCACCGCCGTGCAGCAGAGACCGAAACTTTTTGTGCACAGCAATTATCTGAGCCAACTGTTCGCGCTCGACACTGGTCGCCCTCAAAATGTTCCACTCGACACCGAGGTGACCGAACAAGGCTGTGATGCCGCGAAACCCGATGTCGTGCCTGCGGCCGGTGGTGTGAGACCGGGCGGGGCCGATGTGGGCGCCCATCACCTCGGCCGGGATAAACATCGACGCGCCGCGCTGAATTGTTTGGCGCTCGAGCGGGTCGTTGCAGTCGCTCGTCCAGACGCGCTCGGTGCGGCGCAAGATCTCGTGGTCGACGCGCCCGCCGCCCGACGCGCAACTTTCAATTTCAACACTCGGGTGCCGGACCCGCAACTCGTCGATCATTTTGTATAAGGCGAGCGTCTGGGCGTGCGTGCCGGCCGCGCCGTCACTTCCGGTGCCGTGCACGTGATTGCGGTTCATGTCCCACTTGACATACGAAATCTCGTGATCCCCTAAGAGCGCGTCCAGTTGCCCAAAAACATGCGCGTAGGCCGCCGGATTGGCAAGATTTAGCACCAGCTGATTGCGCCCCAGAACAGGCCCGTAGCCGGGTTCAACAAGGGCCCACTCTGGGTGACTGCGAAACAGGTCGCTATCCGGATTGACCATCTCAGGCTCCACCCAAATTCCGAACTCCATTGCGAGATTGCGGACGTGGGCGATCAAAGGTCCGAGCCCATCGGGGTAGATATCGGCGGAGACAACCCAGTCGCCGAGCCCGCGCTTATCATCGCGGCGCGAGCCGAACCACCCGTCGTCGAGAACGAATCGTTCGACGCCTACGCTGCTCGCCGCATCGGCGAGATCCTTAAGTCGTTCAATATCGTGATCGAAATACACCGCCTCCCAAGTATTCAACAACACCGCCCGCGGACTCGATGCCACCCCCGTTCGGCGGAGCGAGCGCACATGGCGATGAAAGCCCCATGACGCCGGGGTGATCCCTTCGTTAGACCACACGCCTATGACTTCGGGTGTCGAATACGACTCCCCTGGCTCGAGGCAGATTTCGCCCGGGTGCAGCAATTCGCCAAGTTGGATATAGCGGCGACCGTCGGACAAGATTTCGGCCAGGAGAACATGATTGCCGCTCCACGCCAGATGCGCGCCCCAGACTTCTCCTTGCCATTCGCCGGCGCCGCGTTCTAGCGCCCAGATCACTGGTGGGTGTTCGTGCGACGTGCGACCCGAGCGATTCTCGGAAGTGAATGCGCCGACTCCCCAATCCCTGCGATCAATTTGAAACTCCCGCGCCCACCTGCCCGAGTATGTAATCAATTCGGTGGCCGAGGAAGAAAGCGGCAACGTGATCGACAATCCCGCTAGCAGGTAGCGGGAGGAGCCGGTGTTCGTGAGTGTGGCTCGCGCCAGCAACGCGCCAGTTTCGCCGAGCGAAAGCATCGTGACGAGTCGCAACTCGGCGACGAGGTCCGTTGCTATAGTCGTGACTTGCGACGGCGTCGCCTCTAACGAATCGAAACTAAATCGAGGCGCCCAGTGCCTGCCACCTGGGCGATGGCCGCTGATGCCGGGGCGCGCGGCGCTCCCGTCACCGTGACATGGAACCAACGACAGCGCGGGATCTTGATCGAGAGCGCCCTGAGGGTGCGGTCTGCGCAACTGCGACTCGAAGGCATCAGCCATCTCGGGATTGGACTGCTGCAGCCGCACGCCCCAATGGACAATGCAGGGCACACCGGATTCGACGTCGACCACGACGCTGCAGAGGTCTGAATCTAGTTGAACGAGCTGTGGCATGGCACCCGTTCTAGCCCTTGCTGGCCCCAAGTGTGAGACCGCTGATGAATTGGCGTTGGAGTATGAGATAAACGACAAGTGTCGGAAGCGCGATCAGCATGGATCCGGCGGCGACGAGGTTGTCGTTGGTGAAAAATGCGCCAGAGAGATTTTGGATCGACGAGGTAATCGGCCTCTGATCGCCCTGGTTGACCAGCACCACCGCCCAAAAAAAATCGTTATATATCCAGGTGAATTCGAGCGTGGCCAGCGCCGCCACCACTGGACGACAAAGCGGCATGATCACCTGCCAATACTGACGCCACACTCCCGCACCGTCGACTAGGGCCGCCTCCGACAACTCGCGTGGGATGGTCTTCATATAGTTGGAAAACACAAAGGTACAAAACCCCGTCTGAAATGCGACGTGAATGAGGATGACTCCGATCAAGGTGTTGAGCAAGTTGCCACTGTCGGGCGCTAGCGCCGCAGGCATTGGAATTCGCTTGTACATCTGGAACAACGGCTGGGCGAGGACCTGTTGAGGCAGGAGATTTCCGGCCGTGAAGACAACGAGCAAGACAAGATTGAAGCGGAATGAAAATCTGCTCACCGCGAAGGCGACAAGACTGGCCAGGAACAAAGTAAGCAACAGGGCCGGCACAACTATCAACGCGGTGATCCAATAGTGATGCAACATGTCACCCTGTCTGATCGCGTCCTTGTAGTTGTCAAGGGTTAGAGATTTGGGCAGCGACAACCAGCCATTTGCGGATGTCTCTTCGTATGGACGGAACGAGCTGTAAAACGCCCCCGCCAAAGGCAACAGCCACAGCGCGGCTAGTCCAATAAGGAACGCGTGCAACATGATTCGCTGCGGGCGAACGCGCGGTTTACTGGACTGCAAGGCCGCGGTAGTCACTTGGTATTCTCGCGGAAGTTGTTTATCGCGTACCAAATAATGAACGATATGCATAGAAGGAGCAAGACCGATCCGTAGGCGGATCCGCGGCCGACGTTGCCGCCCCCCTCACCCAGCAAATTGTTCGTCACCAAAATTGATGTGAGTTCCATTCCGACGGGAGCGTTGAGGGCGGCGACGATGTCGTAAGCGCGGAGGGCTTCGATCACGGTTATCACAAAAATTACAATGTTGATTGGCCGCATCGCCGGAAACACCACGCGCCGAAATGCCTGCCATTCATTGCAGCCATCAATGGAAGCCGCCTCGCGCAGCGCGGTATCCACGCTCTTCAGGCCCGCCAAATAAATCACCATCACATAGCCGGCGTGGCGCCAGGCGATCGCTACGAGGATCGCAATAAAATTTCGTGAGGCCCCCAAGTTGAAGTCCAAACCGGGAACCCCAAACGAGAATACCTTCTGTTGGTCGCCGACAAAGTCAATCGGATGGTCCAAAAATTTGTTGAACAAGCCTTGCCGCTCGCTGAACATGACGCCCTTCCAGATAATTCCCACGACTGCAAGCGAGAGCACCACGGGCGCATAGTAAATACTCTGATAAATGCGGGAGCCCCGAATATTTTTGTCAAGTAGGTAGGCCAACACCACGCCGAGCGCGGTTGGCCCGACGAACAAGAACACCAACAAAAGAGCGTTGTTAAATAACGCGGGCATCAGTTTGTTTTCGAAGACGGTAAAAATTTCCCAATAATTGCGGAAACCGATAAACCTAATTTCGCCGACTCCCTGGAAGCCGTCCCATCGGGTCAACGAAAGTATCAGGGTCGCAATTGCCGGAAACCACACCAGCACGACGTGCAGCAGTGTGGGAACGCCGACCATTACTGAGAGGACCAACTTGTCGACACGGCCCAGCTGGGTGACGCGACGACGGGGCCCCTTACGGGGCGCCGTCGCCAACACTTTCAAGTTCATCTTTTGCAGACTACGCGGCGAAGATGACCTTCTTTTGCTCCTCAACACTGGCGAGGATCTTGTCGATATCGCCCGGGTTCTCAATGAACTGGGCAAGCGCATCGCCCATCACGTTGGAAGCAAACTCTGGGTTGGTGTCACGGTCAAGAAATTGCGAAATGTACTTCGCCGCGCCGACGAACTCGGCAGACTTTTTCTGGATCGCGTTGTAATTCGCCGTGCTCGCCACCGAACTTGCGCCAACGCTCGACGGGTCGATGGCCAGGTACGCCTCCTCGGCGACCGCGGTGCCCAAGAAGGCGAGCAGCTCCTTCGCCGCCGCTTCGTTCTTTGGCGATGCGGCCATCATGAATCCATCGATCGGCGCCTCGACGGCGTCCTGTCCGAATTCTGGGTTAATTTCTGGGAATCCGAAGAAGTCGATGTCATCGATGATCGCCTGATCGGTGAAGTTACTGGTCATGAATGTTCCGAGCAGATACATTCCCGCCGACTTGTCGCCTAGCGCGTTGGCGCCGTCCTGCCAGGTGCGGCCGTTGGCGCCTGTCTGCTGGAGAGGCAGGATCTCTGCCCAAGTCGCGAAGACCTGTTTGACTTCGGGCGACGTCCAGTCTTCAT
>JBKJMC010000085.1:0-2810 GCA_046596615.1 Ilumatobacteraceae bacterium
TGCAACAACTCTGCCAGGGCGTGTACAACATTGTCTGGCGTTTCGGCAAGGTTCGTGCGCCCGACTATTACGAGAACCTCACCCGACCCGAGTTGCTCGGCAAACTTGGCGTTCGAGCCGGCTTCGCGCACGGCGCCCGCGAGCTTGTTGCCGCCTTGTTGAGTGCTCATCCACGCGTACGGTGTCAGCCCCGTCTTGCGCGCGGTGAACTCAACAATTTTGGCGGTGCGTTTTTCTGCTGCGTGGCGAACGCGCAGGTACAACACGGGTAACTCTTCTTTGAGATCTGGTGCGAGCAGCACGATCGTCTTGGCCCGATCGATGTCGGCGATAGTCGCTTGCTGCAGCGAGAAAATTTCTGGGGGCAGGCCGTCGGCGAGTTGGGCGTCGCGCTGATCGATTTTCAGCGCGTCGGCCAGCATCGCCCAGGCGTAGGCGTCTTCGTTGGTGCCGCGCGCGCCGCCGATGATCGCCACAGTGTCTGGCCCTATTGCGAGCGCCGTGCGTAACAGCCGAGCCGCGGTGTCAAGCGCGATCGACCACGATGATTCACTATGACCATTTGCACCCTTGAGCAGCGGCTGAGTGAGGCGCGCATCGCTGTTCACTGACTCGAAGTTGAAACGGCCGCGGTCACACAACCAGCCCCAGTTAACGGGCTCGATGTCGACACCTTGATAGCGCACCAACTCGTTGCGACTGCTCTGCACAACCGTGCGACAACCGACCGAACATGTCGTGCAGGTGCTCTCGACCTGCTCGATATCCCACGGGCGCGCCTTGAACCGGTACGACTTCGAGGTGAGAGCGCCGACGGGGCAAATCTGCACGGTGTTGCCGGAGAAATACGAGCTGAACGGCTCGTCAGGAAACGTCATAATCTGCGTGTTATTGCCGCGATTCGTAAAAACGATCAGCGGGTCACCCGCAACCTCGTCAGCGAAGCGCGTGCAGCGATCGCACAAGATGCAACGCTCGCGATCGAGCAACACTAATTCGCTGACCGCTATCGGTTTTTCGTAGTGGCGCTTCTCTTCGATGTAACGGCTCTCGCCGGGGCCGTGACTAAATGCCTGATCTTGCAGCGGACACTCGCCGCCTTTATCGCACACGGGGCAGTCAAGCGGGTGATTCGCGAGCAACAACTCGAGCATTCCCTCCTGGGCCTTTTTCACGCCCTCAGTTGCAGTGCGGACGACCTGACCCTCGGCCACGGGCGTCATGCACGATACGACCATCATCGGGCCGCGCGGGCTATCGACCTCGACGAGACATTGGCGACACATGCCGACGGGCTCCATGCGCGGGTGATAGCAAAAACGCGGGATGAAGTCGGTCGTGCGGTCGGCAGCCGCGATGATCATTTCTCCTTTGCGCGCGGAAACCGACTTGCCGTTGACCGTCAGATTGATCGCGTTCGGGTCTCGTATCAAATTGGTGTCGGTCATAACGAGCCGTTAACTGCCGTCACGGGGATCATCACACGCTTGGTGATTCTCGCCTCGAACTCTTCTCTAAACAACGTCAACGCCGAGTGCACGGGCACGTACGCCGACGGCCCGACGAAGCAGATCGTCGTCATCTTGTATGGGAAGGGCACAGCCGCAAGGCCGAGCTTTGCATTCGAGGCGTGCGGGAATTCACCCGGGCAAATCATCGCTCCGACCTCGAGCAGTTGCTGCAGGTCGGCTTCGGTGCCGATGCCGTCGACAACGCGGGTCAAGATGCGCTCGAGCCAAGTTGCGCCTTCGCGGCACGGCGTGCACTTGCCGCAAGATTCGTGCGCGTAAAAATGTGTCAGCGTCAAGGCCGCCGCAGGAATGTCGGTTGTCTCGTCCATGACCATGATCGCGCCAGACCCGAGCATCGAACCCGCAGGTCCGACTTGGCTGGCCTCAAATTGCAGGTCCAGTTGATCAGGAGTGAACCACGGCGCCGAACCGCCGCCAGGCACGAAGGCCTTGAGTTCGTTGTCGTTGCGGATGCCGCCGGAGAATTCTTCGCTATAAATCAAATCGCGAAACGAAGTCGTGCCGTTGACGATCTCGTACACGCCGGGCCGCTTGACATGGCCAGAAACCGCGACCATGCGCGTTCCGGGCGATGTCTTAGTACCGATCGCGGTGTACGCCGCCGCCCCATTGCACAACAACCACGGCAGGTTGGCGAGCGTCTCGACATTATTCACGATCGTCGGTCGGCCGTACAAACCATTCGCGGCAGGAAAGAAGGGCGGCTTGAGGCGCGGCATGCCGCGATTGCCTTCCAAACTCTCGATCAGCGCAGTCTCCTCGCCCACGACATATGCTCCCGCACCCCAGTGCAACACGATGTCAACAGAAAAATTCGACCCTAAAATATTTTTACCGACGTAACCAGCGAGATAGGCCTCGTTAAGTGCCGCCGCGATACGCTCCTGCGCGAGAGCCATTTCGCCTCGAACGTACAAGAAACACTGCGACAAACCGGCCGCGTAGCAGGCGATCAAGCAACCTTCGATGAGTTGATGCGGGTCGAGTTCCATCAGCAGGCGATCCTTATAGGTGCCAGGTTCACTCTCGTCGCCGTTGACAACCAGATACTTCGGCCAAACCTGCGGCGGCGTCAGGCCCCACTTAGTGCCGGCGGGGAAACCTGCGCCACCGCGACCCAAAACGGTGGCTGATTTAACTTCTCCGTGCACTTCGGTCGCACCGCGAGCTAGCGCCTTGCGCAAGCCGACGTAACCGTTGGTCGCCAGGTAGCGCGCGAGCGTAAACGAGTCGGCAAATTCGAAACGCGAGGTGACAATCTTCGGTCTGTCGCCTGAG
>JBKJMC010000121.1:0-2883 GCA_046596615.1 Ilumatobacteraceae bacterium
CTAATTGCCAACATGGCTTCCGCTTCTGATTCTGCGTACCAGTATAGCTCGGCTAGCTCGCAGCGTCTGGCTATGTCACGTGGATTTGAATCCAACTCCTGTCGCAGTTGACGGCAACGCTGGCGGTTGGCGAGCATTTGGGTTTGTACGACTGAAACATCGTCGGCATCTTCGTTCCGACCCAAAACCCGCAAGTTCTTGATAAGTAATCCACGGGCATCAAACTCTCGGTGGTTGAATACCAAAAGTCGCTCTAGAAGCCTAATAGCTCGCTCACTATGTCCAATTGCATCCTCGATGCGGGCGGCAACCAGCGCAGCGCGGTCCGAATCAACAAATTCGTCCAATTGGAGATAGAGCGTTTGCAACTTTGCAGGAGCAATTTCCAAAATAGGCTCAATGACTTGGGCGGCTTGTTCGAATGAATTCTTTTCCCAAAGGCAGCTTGCACGTTCGATCGCAAATACTTCCTTGTACGGTCCAGATTGCACCTCGCTAAACATTGCATAAGATCGATCAAAATCCCGCAGGTTGTAGTAACAAATCCCTGCACGAAACGCGGCCCGACTAAAATCTGGTTTAAGTTTAATCGCATCAATATAGAATCGCCCTGCCGCTTCAAAGTCTTCCGAGATCTCACGAATTCTTCCGCGATGGTAACGCACGACGAACAAAGATGCTCCAGCTCGCTCCATCTGGTCAAGAATATGAGTAGCCTTGTTCCATTGGTTTCCATATTCATACGCGCGGATTATGGCCTCGTAGGCCTCCGAGGTAGCATCTGCATGTTCTAAAAGCTTTTCGACAGCCGCGCTGTTGCCTCTCTGAGCCTCTGCCATCAACCGGTATGGCTCTAGCTTCTCCGGGAGCGCTCCCTTTGACTGCGCCCGCGCTAACAACTCAAGCGCAGAACCGTTCATATTAGTTTGCAAATTGGCTCGAGCTGCCAACAAGATTAATCCAACATCGTCAGGGTAGAAACGTTGAGCTCGCTCAACCCAACCCAAAGCGTCATGGGCATCATGTTGGCGAAGGGCTCTATCTGCAAAGTCGCATAGCCAAAGCCGAGGGACTTCAAACCACCAACTACCTACGACAAGCAACGCCAAGACAGCCAACAGCCAAGCAGCCCGAAATCCGCGACGAACTTTTTTTTCGGCTCTTGGAGCAACCATGTGACGTTTGTTTTGCTGAAATGCGGAGCCATCGCAAATACAACATCGCGAAGCTGTTAATGAACTAACTCCCCTTCTCCTCCGCGGGACAATAGTGTTCGGCACGAGATTTGGGGTAAGTTGATTCTATTCGACAGGGATCAATTCTACGAGCGGAAGTTTGCGATGGTGGGAGATGAAGTTCAGAGGCGCGCTAAATTGAATCTGCTTTCTGCGCATGCAGTCGCCCAAGCGGGCATACATTCAATATGCGCTTAGCAAAGGGTCTTAGTTTGTTTTTTTCGACGCGGCCAGTTCCTGTTTTGCCTTTTGCTTCGCGATGTGTGTCTCAAGCTCCTCAAGACTCGCCCAACCTATTAGGTAGAACTGAAGCATCTCCCAGGTTCGCTTGTTGACCTTCACGTCAGTCCACAACACGATAAGTAAACTTGCGATCAAGCCAGCGTAGAGTTGAATCGTGATGCCATTTTCTTTGGTCGAAATCAGATGCCGCGATCCCAAAATCTGCTTGAACCAGCGGAAAAACAGTTCGATCGTCCAACGATAACGATAGCCCATTGCAATTTGTTCAGCCGTCAAATCCATGCGATCGCTTAATAGCCACAATTCGGTAACTTTGCCTGCGTCGTCGGTGATGCTGACAATCACAATTCGCAGCGGTTGTTGTATTTCATCCTTGTGATGTGCAGTGCCGACTCGCGAGACGATGAAATCTCGTACAACTCCGGCATCGAGATCAGCCTGGCTCAGCGTGCGTTCTTCTTGAAGCTGGAAAGCGATGTTGTCTTTGACACGCGAGATGAACGACGACCCAGCATCAATGATCGCGCGAAACAAGCCATAATCTTGGTAGCCGCGATCAGTCACATAAAGCCGTCCGGCTTCAAGCGAATTTCGCAAGACATCCGGTTCGGAGCACTTGCCTGGCGTCACAATCGCTTCGCGGGGAACACCCTCAAAAACCGAAAAATGCAAGTGCAGCTTGGCCGCTGGTTGCTCGACAGACCACAATGCCCACGCTGTATGTGCGATAGAGTTGAAATAACTTCCATCCACAGCTGTCAGTCCTTTGAGTGCTTTGGCGTCAGCATTGGTGACTAATGGCATGGCTTTTAGAGCCAATTCTCGCATAATCTCGCCTGCAATATTTGGATCGAACACCGACCCAGCCTCGCTGAACGAGCCTAACGAGACGCGTTTGACGCCGAGTAGTTTCTGGACCTTTTCTAGTTCTGAGGCTTGCTGCAGCGCTCGCATGCTAGTGATGACGGGGCTGAAGAAATAGAGCAGCAGCAAGGAAACGTAGTCATCACAATAGAGCTTCCGCGAATTGGCTTTATCCCGTGCAGTCCCAACCGCTTCAAGGCGTTTTAGCAATTTGCTGAGGATCTTGAAATACTTGAAACCCTCGAGCTCTGAGGCTTCAATCGGTTCTTTTTTCTTGGCCATTACGCATCTCTGAACAAAACTGGCAGTGTATTAAAACCTTATGCCAGCAGCGCAAATGTCGTGCCAAAACTATTATATCTATAGCGTCGCCGAAATCAAATCTCGTGCCGAACACTATTGCTCCCGCGAGGAGAAGGGGAGGAAATCTCATGATCTAATTGGCCTTAGTCACACGGTCGTGGGTCAGCCAGAGGGCAGGCTGACGGACGTAGACCAGCAAAACGAGGCCCCGAACCAATTGGGCAGGGCCTCGTTATAC